>NZ_JACSMV010000029.1:0-34356 GCF_018618835.1 Exiguobacterium sp. s145
ACAGGCATTATCAAGAAATTAAATATTTAGTGGCAAAGTTCTGTACTTTTTTCTGCAATTCACTGCACAAACCTATTGCAAAATACAAGATATTCATTTCACTAATCGAAAATTCTATAAGGTTTATGAAACGTTCGTCTACTTTTTCTAAATCAACATTTAGAATAGATTCGTATTGTGTTCCATAACTTTTTGTTAGCATACATAAATCCATAATCAGTTTTACGTCAAAAGATATATTCGAATGATTTTCTATGAAACCAACGATGTTAGAATATATTTCTTTTAAGTACTCGTCATCTTTTAAAAATACATATTCCATTTTGTCGATATAATCAATTAATTGTTTATTTAATTTGTTATCCTCAGAGTTTTCATGGGATGTTGGATTTAAAACACTGTTAAAATCCTCAAAGTTCAATTCATTTGTTTTTAAATACGCTTTTATTTTTTCTCTCAAAATAAAAATTGATACCTTTATATCATTTTCTTTATAAATATTCTCATTAATAGTCACGTTTTCACTATGTTCTTCTATAATTACACTGCTACATAAGCTAACTATACTGATATTTAAGTCTTTTAATTCATTTAATATGCCTTGAACTAATCTTTCTATTTTTATTAAAATTCGATAATTACTTTGTTTATGTAACTGAAATACACGAATCATTTCATTCTTATATTCTTTCTTTAAGCTTGAATACGATAAAACACTATTACACATTTGATCGCTTACATCAGTCAATTCATACTCATAATCAATAATTTTTTCCTTATAATTTATAAAGTCTTTATAATATTCGGCTTCTTTAATAGCATCTTCATTTAATAATATAAAAACTGTTGAATTGAGCGATATATTTTCAATAAAACCCATAATATCTTTTAAGCTTAATTTATCTGATTTTCTTTCTAGGTCATCAAAACAAATGACTGTATTAATTGAAAAACTAAAAAATTGAGAAACCTCAATTTGTCCAGCTGCTATTTTTTTGTTGAAAACGTTATAAGATTGCCTTACAGCTTCTTTCATTCTTGAATTATTTTCTATAAATCCATTTCTTAATTGTCTTTCTAATTGCTCGATTGATTCGACACCAAACAAAGAAAATTTTATAAATTTCAATTTGCCTGTTCCATTTTTTCTTTCTACAAATTCATTCCATAAAAAAGTCTTTCCGATACCCCATGTTCCTTTGATTAAGAATGTAAAAGGTTTTTTTGTTATATCAATATTCTTAGCAATTAAAATATTTAAAAGTCTATCTTGGTTCATTTGATCATTCCTATCTATTTTTTTATTAGTTCTTTATCTTGAGGTATAAGTTAATAAACAACAAATCAAAAATCTGTAAGACAATTATCATCAGGTTCTGAATTTTCATAAATATTCTAAAGAGAACCTCTTCACAATGAATCTGAATTTAAAAAGAAGTTAAGAGAGGATAGTATGCTAAGACTGATTAGCATACTATCCTCTCTTTATTATCTACTTAGAACTGTAGCTTTTTTTCTCAGCCGTTTTCTCATCTGTCCAATCTATTTCAGAAAGCATGCTAGCCTGAACCTTTTCAATTTGTTCACGTGTATAGCCGAGCTGCTCCATTGCGATGGCAGCATAGGCAATTGATTGATTATTAATAAAGATCAATACTCCATCTCGCCTGTATTGTCATTATTATCCTACTCTTTCATAGTACTTGAATTCAACTAAGAAGAGGAGGTGATTTTAGTGACTACGGAAATCTTTTTCCGATACATTGAAGTGACGTGTCACAATTTGACGGACCTTTTCTAAATCACGATCTTCTGTCGAAAGCATCTCGTCGTACCATGCTTTTTCGAGTACTTGTTCCGTTTCCTTACTGACGACTTCTGTGTTCAGGATGTGATGAAGTGGTCCTGAAGCGTCATCGAGGATGCGGAAGTGTTGACTGATCGGTTCTTCTCCTGGAATGACCAACGTATAGGCGACGGTCTCATGTTCGTCGAAATCACGGTCATTGGCTTTCGCGAACGATTCGAAGAAGTCTGTTGCACCATGAACGAGCATCATTGGTTCGGCGAACGTTGAAAGGTCTTGTTGTGTGTCTTGCTTAGCGATACTCGTCAGGTAAGCTCCGACATCCTCCGGTGTGTGCTGCATGATCCGCTCTAGTCGTTCGGCTAACGGTAATCCGTGTTCTGTGATCCGTGCATTCTGTTCGATGTACTCAATCACTTTAATAGGTGACGCTTCGCGTTCCAGGACTTGCTCCTGCTCGAGCGAGGAATGGATCTCGCGGATGAAGTGACCGGATGTCTGATGGACTTCGTACAACAGATTTTCTTTGTCGCGCAAGTCTTTGCCTTGCGTCCAGCTGGCGAGATACGACAATGAAAATTCATCCGTCGGGAAACCAAAATGTGACGCAACAGTATAGGCGACCATCTCCGCTTGGAATTCCTTCTCATGAGGATTTAACTCGATTCCGCGCTGTTCGTTCCGGTCCATATTATGCAGATTGGCATGGGCGAGTTCGTGGATTAGAACAGTAACGTTCTCAATATCCGAGTTCCGCGGGTTCGAGGCAATCGCGTTGAGTTCTGGATAAAAGCATCCTTTTGCGGTACCGAGTTCGTTCAACGGCTGATTGAGTAACGTCACATTTTGTGTCTCAGCAATCCTGTTCAACGCGCGGCGAAACGATTCCGCTTCGCGAATCGATCCATTTCGATGATACGAAGCAAATAGCTGGGAGACTTCGAGTCCCTTTTCCCGGGCATCGGTTTGCGTGTACTCGAAGACGTGACCAATCTTATAATACATCGCTTTGCGTGTCGGATAAGAACCTTCCTTGGCACGTTTTTGCTCGGTCTTCGTCGCGTCTTTCCACGCCACCCAATCCGTATCTCGCTTAATGAAGGTAACAGGGGAGGGGACGAAAATCTTGATTCCCTTCTCGCCTTTTTGGACCTGGACTCCTTGTTTTTCCCAGTACGCATAAGAACCGACGGCACGCGCGCCTTTAAACTGTTCCTCGATCAATAGCATGTTCCTTGTCGAATAACGATGGAACCGGCTCATGAAGTCGAGATGTTCCTTGATGCTCTCCTGACTAACGAAGTGAGAAGCGAGCTGCGTCTCCATCTTGTCGGTCAACGCTTGTACTTCCTTCTGATAATCCTCACGTGTTTTCTTCTTGTATGCCATGTATCTCACACTCCTTCAGACGAGAAAGACGAATCGGCAGCACCTTCAAAATCGTTCAATTCTTCTAATACATTCGAATCGGTAACGAGTCGGTCCAGTAGTAACTGACGGCGATCACGCGATACCGGGAGTAGTAACAAGGGTTCTTCCTGCAAGAGCTGAAGGAACGCATGCTCATCCTGTGAAATCGGAATATCATAGTGTGCTTGATGAATCATGACGGTGACATGTGTCGAATGTAGTTCCAAAAACGTTGCGAGTGTGAAGGCTTCCAGTCGTCTCATTTGTGGATCATCCTTTCTTCATTCGAGTGCTTATGTTGCTTTCGCTGGTCGATTCGTTTTTTGACAGCCGTCTCTGCCGTTTCAAGGAATGAGGGACGATATTCGGTCGTAGGTATAATGTCCTCGATGCTTTCTGTCTGCATCAAGGCTTGTACGAGTTCAATCAACACCTGTGTTTGAAGGTCTGTTTGTTGGACGCTCTTTCGTAACGGAGAGAGACTTTTTGTGATCTGTTCTTCCCAGAATGGCGCCAACTCTTGCTCGATCTGTTTCGAGACGGAACGACTGATATAGTTCAAGTCCCATTGCTTTTTGATCATCTCTTGATAGTCGCGGATGATGTGATCGATTGCCGGACCAATCCCTGGCAACCGTTCTCTCTCCCGGTATTCTTCTAAAAATTCAGCAGTCACGGCACTCATTCTGATTCGGACTTGCTTTGTTTCCTCCATTTGTATGCTCCTTTCATTTACTATCCAACTTATTCAATAGTTAAATACTTCCTGATAAAGTAGAAGACGAATGATACAATAAACATATAAAAAGATTGAGTGAGGTACTATCCATGTCAACATTACACATTTATAAAAAAGTAAAAGTCATTGATGCACCTATCGACAAAGTATATGATTATATTTCTAAGATGGAGCATATGCGTAACTGGAGTAACATGATTGAAAATTATACATTTGCTGAAGGAGACCCAGCTGAATACAGTTACGCTGGTCAAACTTTTCAAGTCGTCCAAAAACACAAAGATAAGACATTTTCTGCTGATGCTTGGGTGGAAGAGGTTCGTCCTCCTTTTTTCATTGATGTCCGAAATAAAGATGAGTTAGGAATGTCGATTGGTCAATATGAATTACATGCGAGGCAGAACCAAACAGAGATACGAATCACCATATCAGCAGAAATATTCCATTGGTATCATTCGTTTCTTTATAGAATCGCTAAATTAGGATTGAAAAGACTCTACAACAAAGAGTTTCGTCAATTAAATGACTACGCTATTAAAATGAGTCATCGATAACAATAGACTTTGTCTGTCATCCTTTTGTCGAAAGGGTGACTTTTTCTTTTACCGGTCGTGATCGATTTCTTGCTGAAGAAGTTCAAACGCTCTTTGATTCTGTATGTGTTCCCATTCATCGTTCATGTGTCGTCCGATTCGATAAAGTGTCTCTTGCATGATCCGTTCACGTCGAAACGCTGATCGGATTCTTTGTTTAGATGAGGATGTATCCACCTTTGTAAGCTTCGGGGGCGACTTGTCCGACTCACGCATCTCGGACAGGATGGTGTTTCCCATTCGCGTGTAGAGATCCTGTTCTTTCGTCTTGCGATAAGCCGATGCTTGGGAAGCCGATCCATAACTCCGCTCGTAGAATGCGACCTCCGTATCGAGTTGTTGTTTAAATGCGCTGTGCTCTTTTTCGAAGTAGATCGCAAGATACATGTCAGTCAATTGATTGAGCGAAGGACGCAACTCTCGCATACTGTTCATGTTGTAATGCCATTGCCGTCTATCGTCAGGTAGTTGTTTCTGAATCGTTTTATACTGTTGCACGAGTGCTGGATGTAGCACTCGGTTGGAGATGGACAGTGTTGAACGATTCCGTTTGTGCACGATGATCTCATTGCGGATGAAGGTGTTCAGTTTCTCTTGTTCACGTGTCCGGTCGGCAAGCGTATGGACGACCTGTGCCTTCATCTTCTCGATCGTTTTCGGTTTCCGTTTGCCACGTTCACGGGGATGAATTGTCTCGACCGTCGCGACATGGATATGGATGTTGTCCGTGTTGTAATGGATGGCGGCGGTCCATGTCGCGTGTAGCATCTGTTCCTTTTCGATCATCAGCGCGGTCGCGTTCCGTGTCGCCTGCATCAACCGTTGCTCATCGATGTAGCGATTTTCTTTGACGCCGACTTCTTGTAACCAGGCTTCATTGAACGAGATGACATCTTGCCAGAGGATGCTGCCGTTCTCCTGCGCCCGTCGAAAGATTTCACGCAATTGCTCTCGCTCACTTGCGTTCAATCGGTCTTGTGTCGCCGTGAATAGACCGCTTGATTTCAGTTCATCCTCCATATAATCGTGATAGTTCTCGAATTGATGCGACCGTGCTTTCGTCTCCGGTCGGTCGATGTAATTGAGATACGTCGTATAGCGACGTGCACGTCGGGTTACTTGGGGCAACTTGAACTTCGACTTGATAATGACACCGGGAACGTTAGTCATCGTGCATCACCTCACGGAAGAGTTTGGTCAATTGTTCGAGTTCTGTTGCACTTCGTTTGAGGTGTAACGTGTTCGCTTCAAGCTGTTGTTCGAGACGCGCAATTTGTGTCGACTGGACGCCGTCCGCGCACCAGGTAGTCAGTAATCCTTTCAATAATTCTTGTCGGGAACACGACTGTTTCTCGGCCTGTTCGTCGAGTTGTTTGACGAATAGGGGGTCGATGTCACGAATCAAGAGGTCCATCCATCTTCCTCCTTCCTTTAGGAAAGTAAGTCTCGGCGTTCTAAAAAAATGAAAAGATTTCCGAACAATTGCTTCGTTCCTCCTGTCATTAGAAGTGAGAAAGGTGATATTACTCAGACAAGGAACGGAGGAATCAACATGCAGTCGATCATCGAAAACAGTTATGCCTTTGGAGAAGCCGTGAGCGTCTCCTTGATCGTCGAACTTCTAAAACATATCTGGTCGAAGATACAGCATCATGAGATGAAAAGGTTCGAAAAAAGTGACGTAACAGAATCGATTTAAACGTTGATGAAGATCGATGAATTGGATGAATGTGCGTTAGTTTTTTGAAAGCTTAAAAATCAAAAATGGTTCAAAACCGTGAAAAAAGAGCATAAGGGGAAACTGCTATCACTCAGCGTGCTAGGCTAGGCGGAGCCTAGTGTTTCCCTGATATCATCAAAATCGCCAAAAGGTCACACCGCGTGCCACTAAAAACGGCATTTTGGCACGGTGTGTGCCACCTTACCATTTCAGTTCACGTGCTTTAATACGCAACTGATCTTGTCTTTTTTCTTCTTGCGTGAGTTGTTTTTTCAATTCCGTTTGTCTTAACAGTGCGTCCTCTTTGTCCTGCTTCAGTTTGAAGATCTCGTCCTCACGTTCGACTTGTTCATCGAGTGTCAGGTCGGGTAAGGTGGCTTGTTTCGTCTTGATGTCTTGTTCGATTTGCTGGACGAGAGAAGCGTGTGCCAGCTGTTCGCGCTTCATTTTCTTGATCCGTTTTTGACTTTGCACGTGCTCGTCAGCGAGAAAAAGTTGCGCATAGTCGTCTGCTTGTTGAATAGAAAGTGATGTTCTTAAGACACGTCGCTGATCCATATAGAGTGATTCAACGAGTGCCTCTTCTCGCTTCGTAGCACTCAGCTTCTCGAGTGACTGTTGAAGCTTAATCACATATAAGCGAAGGGCTAGCTGATCAAAATTGCGCGGTACATCTTCGATTTCGAAGACATAGTGCTCGTCCTGGTGATAGACGACTCGGACGTGCAACTCATCCGTTGGTCGTTCCTTGTAGGCGACGCGCGTGACAAGTTTCGTCGCGTAATCTTGAGGCTGGTCGAATTGGAGACGGACACGCATCTGTTTCCGCTCTTCATCATGAGACCAGTTGAGAAGCGTGACGGTCTGTCCATTCGTCAACCGTTGTTCTTCACCGACTGGTGTTGCATTGATTGGTTGTTCCTCAGCAAAGAAGAGGGAAGAGAAACCGAAAAACAGAAAGCCTATTAAGAAAAACAGCCCTGTTCCGAGATACAACCGTGACCAATCACGGGTCAAGGTCTTTCGTTTTCCTCTTCGCATTTAGACACCTCCTGATGACTTGAGACTCTTCATTTGGTCGACGATGTAACGACTGTCTTGGTTTGTAAACGTCAGTTCGACCAGCTCATCGGATATCTCCTCATAGCCGTTTGAATCAATCGTCAACGTCCGTTTGAAGCGGACAAGGCAACGCTCCGGATCGTCACGGTTTGGAAAGACTTCGATGTCCGAGACGGAGGCAGTGAACTTGCCATCGCTTCCGCTACTTGCGAACAACGTCCGTTTGATTGAATCCGACATGTACTGGCTGGCCTGTCGCTTACGCGTCGGATAGGTCCCGTCTTTCCACGTGAATGCAAACGAGATGAAGCGTTCTGCATTCTTAGAAATAGACGACTGCTGCTCTGGCTCCTCTGCGTCAGTGACGACAGTTGAGTCTGGTACAATCATTTCTGGTGACGAATCCTTTCTGTGTTTTTCTGAAGTCATGTGTCGTCCATCTGATGCCGACGAACGGTATTGGTAGACGTTAGCACTGATTGAAAGCAGCAGACAGAACAACACGAGCCACAAAAGATGACGACTCGTCAATGCCATCTTGCATCCCTCCTTATAGAGAAAAGAGTGGTGCCGGATCAATGTGTCCGGACCAATCACTCGTCTTGAATTCGATGTGGAGATGGTTCCCGGTTGAACGTCCGGTCGAACCGCACATCCCAATCTTTTGCCCAGCTTCAATCTTTTGCCCCGTCTTAACCTGGCGTGCGGAAAGATGTGCGTAGGCGGTAATCCAGTCGCCCTGCTTGATCTGAATTAACTGCCCATACGGTCCGCGTAAGCCGCTATAGGTGACGGTACCGGAGCGGACAGCATGGACGCTATCCGTATTGTGGCAACTGAAATCGATACCTGTATGAACGTCCGTCTTTCCGAAAACAATCCGGGATCCGAACCCCGACGTCATCTGAAGTGGGATGTCGAGAGGGGCATGGAGTTTCCCTTTAATCGGTCCCGTCTTGCCTTCTGCTAGTACCGTCGGTGTCAGATAACGGAGGACAGCATCGACATATTCAATGTCGCCATAACAGGCTTGATGCTCGATTGCGCTCGGACGATGACACTGATAGATGCCGCTCTTCTTGACGCGTTGATACATCATCTGTGAAAAGGAGATCGCAAGTTGTTTCGTATAGCGTCCCCCGTTCTCTTGAACATAATCGATGAAGCCACCTCCGAAGTTGTAACTTTGGAGCGTCAACTTGACGTCCTCGTTCGCTCGCCGGAAGACCGACGCGAAGTGTTTCACTCCGTACTGAATGCTCTCATCAGGAGAAGTGATGCAACCGATCCGTCCGCACTTCGATTCACTCGCTTGCATCGGATCATTCCCGCGTCCGCCACTCTCCTGCATCATCAGGGCGAGGACGACGTTCGTCTGTCCCTCGAGTTGTTCCTTTTTCAATTCACGCGCGATCGCTTCCCGGTATTGGAGAACATCATCACTGATTTGCAGACTTGCGTCTGAGTAAGTGATCGACGTCTCCGTCGCCTGCTCATTCTCGAGCCCAGTCAACACATCGAGAATGCCTGCGACGATGATAATCAGAAGCAACAATAGTAGGGCGATACCGAGGGCAATCAGACGATACTTTAAGGTCAGGAGTCGCCATTTCATCCGGACGGCGACACGTGCCGACTGCCGGACCGTACTCCACATCAGGCACCACCTCCGAACAAGGTCAGCTCCTCGGGCGAGACATCAACATCGAAGATCAACGTCTTCACACCGGAGATACTAAGAACGATGCGTCCGGTCTCGAGCGACGGGATCAACCGCGTCTCACTCTCGGTCAACTGTCCGTCGAAGACAGTCTGGATCGTCGGGATGCTCTCGGCATCTTGTTCACCGATAAACTTGTACTGCGTCAGCTGGAACAGGGTTTTGACGTTCTCCGCATTCTCCGACTTCGAACCGGTCGGAACAAAGTCTGTAATCAAATGCGAAGCGAAGAAGATGCCGCCGAAGTATTTCCGTGCTTCGCGCATGAACTGTTGCAGGTATAGAATCGCCGGTTGGGCGATATCGCGTGTGTTGATTAGGTGATGCGCCTCATCGATGACAATCAGATACTTGAAGGCATCCTCGATCAACAGTTCACCCTGGTTATAGCTGCGGAGTTGTCCGGCACCGTTGAGGATCATCCCGTCCCAGAGCATGTTCATCAGGTTGAAGACCTGTGCCTGAAAGATTTCGTCCTTTAAGTTCGTCAGGTTGCGTAGTGGAAACGAAACGATCGCTTCCTCATCGAACCGCTCAATCGAAGAATGCCCGTCGAAGATATTGCCGTAGTTGTGGACGAGGTTCGTGATCGCGAGTTCGATGTTCTCGAGCCGTCTGACACGGTTTGTACTGATGGTCTCGCGGATCGTCGTCCGCGCAGCATCGACATACAATTCGGAGCGGACCAGCGCTAAG
Source organism: Exiguobacterium sp. s145 (assembly GCF_018618835.1). Lineage (NCBI taxonomy): Bacteria > Bacillati > Bacillota > Bacilli > Caryophanales > Exiguobacterium > Exiguobacterium sp. s145. The sequence goes on from NZ_JACSMV010000029.1 coordinate 9,748, forward strand.
AAGTCGGAGAAGACCGGATAGGCGTTCGCAGGATGCGTCGTGATTGGCGCGTCACCGTCCTCATTCCAAAGTCCCTTCTCAAGATAGAGCTGACGGAGCAGAATCTCGAACTCGTTTGCCTCTTCTTGCGTCGCTGCCGGATTGATGTAGTGATAGAAGACAGCGATTTTCGATAGGTGTTGCATGAATGAGAGAGCTTCGTCCGCAGAACCGTCGGCGTGCGTCACCGTCTTATAGACATGGAGCGGATTGATCCGTCCGGCGGAACCGTCGAGCGCAATCTCTTTACCACCCAGTTGTCGTACGAGGTCGGAGAACTCACCGGTCACGTCCAAGATGCGGACGTGATTGCCTTTAATCGCTTGGTCGAGGACCGTCTTCTTGAGCAACGTTGACTTCCCGGAGCCCATCTTCCCGATCATCAACGCGTTGTAGAACTTCCGTTGCTTATCCTTATGGAACAGATCGAAGATGACACTCCCGTTCGTGTCGGTTGTTCCGTAATAGGTACCGGTCGGATCCTGCAACGATGTGAAGTGAAATGGATAACCACCCGCGATTGAGAGCGACGGAATCTCTTTTCCCCGACGACGGTTCGGCAATTTTTGCTGTTGCTCGTAGCTGAGGAACAGGCTCTGCCATTCCCATTCCTGTTCGTTCAGGAAGACGGTTGCGCGGAAGTTCCGTGCTTCGAGTTCTTCCATCACGTCCTGTACCTGGCGTTCGAGCACGTCGAGTGTCTTCGCTTTGACGTAGAGCCGAAGGTGCAGATACTTCATCGTCTCACCCTGTGTGATCTGTTCGTAGAGCTCATTCAGTTCCTTGTACGTCTCACGCGCATCGATCCGGTCGACATTATCCTTTGCATTCTCGAAGCGCGTATTCTGCTCGGCCATTGATTTGTTGATCGTCCGGATCATCTCCCGTTTGTCCGCCGTCCCGATATCGAGCGTTGTTAGGACACCGGGGAGATTGAGGATCGGTTCGAGCCAGAAGTCGTAGACGGTTGATTGATATTTATAGACATGAAGGCAGGCGAGATAGCCGTCACCGGTCCGGACATAGTTCGGCTCGAAGCGGAGTCCGCCTTGCGGTTGGATCGTTTGGACGAATGTCGGATTGTAGCCGTCCTGTTGTTTGACCGTCTCAGGTTCCTGCTTCCGTAAAAAATGCGTACGCCACATGACATCATCACTCCTTTCCGTCCTGGGTCGGTTTCGTATTCGGGTTGTGCAGTTGGAACAGGATGTGGATTTTCTGTTCGAGCGTCAGTTCGACCATCGGGTTGCTGCGTCGGAGGAGTTTCGTCAATTGATGCTTCCGTTCCCGGAGCATTGCCTCGTCCGGAGCATAAAAAAAGAGGAGATAATCGCGATTGGTGCGATGCTCCTCGAGGTAGATCAGTTCTTGTTTCTTCTTTTGAAGGAAGGGACGATAGGCGGCAATCTGATTCTGTCGCAGCTGTCGTTCGATCCGTTGTTTCTGTTTTTCTAGATTAAGCGGTGTATTGAGCGGAATGACCTTCAATGGATGGACATACGCCTGCAAAAGATAGGCAAGCGAGAAGATATCATGGTCCTTCTCCGTCTCAGATAGTCCGTAAATATCTTTTGAAGTCAGTTGAATGATGTCGCAAAACGTCCCATCCTGCATCTCGAAAACATCGAGCGCTGTGGAGTCGACGATTGGCAAGAGGGAGGCGACTGAAGGTGGGATTCGGACGCGCTTCTCCTTTCTTGTTTTCGGTGTCGTCAACTGGACCTCGTCGAGCCAAGTGATATCGGTCGTAGCACTCGTCTTCAATCGTGTGTCTTCTGATAAACTCATCTGATCACTCTCCTTTCGAAGATTCATTCCGGTCAGCCAACGCGATATAGGTGTCTTTCTTCTTGATCAGTGCGTAATAGAGCACGTGGACCATCCGCTTTTCCGGATTCGTCGTCGGTCGGATGACAAGGAAAAGTCCGAACCCGACGAGGAAACACGTAAACGGTAGATGCAAGGCGTCCGGGATAAATGGAAGAGCAATCAACCGGACGATGATCAAAGCGACGAGAAATAGTAAATCATAGAGGTAGAGCATCTTATTGATTTTGAGTTCGGTCGTGACTTCGTTCGGAATCCGGTATTGGCGCTGTTGCATGGTCTCACTCCTTTTTCGGGTCTAGACGCGGCACATCCGTCGAGTACATCCGGGATGATTCCTGTGTCACGCGCGTCTGGGTTTGTTCAACATGTTTGAGTTCTTTCTGCGTCGTGGTCTCCAGTGTCTGATAGATCGACTTTCGCTGACGCTGTGTTCCGGATGACGTCTCCTGAGACGATTCACTGATGGATGGTGAGCTACTGGAAGAGCTAGACAAGGTGACGCTCGGAGACACATTTTCTGTTGTTTCCACAGAATGAGCAGACGCGCTAGTAGTCATTTTGTCGAATGGTGTCGAATTCGCTGAAGAAGTAACAGGCTTACAATTTACTTCGGAAGTCTGTGGAGACTGTGATACTGGATGTGAGGAACCAGACATTTCAGGTGACTCGAATGCATCAGATGAGTTGGCATTTCTTTCATTCATCGGTGAATCGAAAGTCTTTGGTTGCGTAGCAGGTATTGTCGATTGCGAAGTCGATGTCACGGGTGTTGCTTGTGCGACAGCATCTGGACGATCTGGAGCGGAATCGGGTGATGCTGCAGTCTGAGCTTCTTGCGCCGCATCATGCACTGGCATCTCAACGGATTCGATTGGTTGATTCTTTGGTCCTGCTGGACGAGATATCTGCTCTTGCGCTTGTGATGGAGTCGGAACACTTTCAGGCGAACGATCTGGACGACTCGCGGGTGTACCACCATTCGGCGGCGGATTCGGTGGTAACGTCGTACTTGCTGCTTCCGAGACCGAAGGAGTGGCCGGACGTGACGCCATCTTCATCGTCTGACCGGCGACACGAGCACCCACTTTTGCGGTTCCTTTCCCGACAGCATACGCACCGAGTGCGACACCCCAACCGCGCTTCAGACCGGCATCAATTCCGAAGAGACGTTCGACCATGTTTGGTCCATCAATCAAAGCGGCAGAGAAGGCAATCAGCGCGATCAAATAGGCGAGACCGTCGAGTGTATCGACCAGGTATGCCGTTCCAATCGTATAGAGTTTGATCGAAACGAAAATCAGAATGATGACGAGAAAGGTGTTCAAGATGCTTTGAATGATCTTCTTCGTCTTTTGTCCGCTGTGTAGATCAGCGGGTGCGACTAGAATCGCCAAAACATAATTAAAAGCCAACTCGAACGAAAGTCGAGCTAGCTTGTAGGCAATCGAGAAGAGGGTGAAGCCCATCACCCCAAGCGTGACGAGGATCGTCAGCCAGTTCGGGTGATACCGGTAGTAATATTGGTTATTCCAATCAAGTCCGCTTTGATCGAGTTCGCCTAGTACTTCTTCACTACCGTCCCAAAGGATAAATGATTTTGAAAGTTTTGATCCAGTAGTGGATACGTCTAGTTTATTGCTATCGAACACCTCATTAATCTGTAATCCTCTGATCAATTTGGTCGGAACATTATTTTTTACGTCATTTTCTGTATAGTTGTCAAAGTCATTTTTATCGTATGCTACTAAATCGTTTAAATTTTCTTTGAGTATTGTTTCAGATATAGTTTCCTTTTCAGAGCCATATATACTACCACTCTTGACTTGATTGACTGCTTGATCGGTGAAGTCATTTAGTTGTTTCATCGTAGGTGAGAGTAGTCCTAAAATCATCAGTGAAATGAAAATATTGATAAGAAGCCCTTCTCGATCGAATTTCTTTTGAAAAATGATGAGATAGCCTGTAAAAACAAAACTTGCGGCTAATAGTACATACAAAAAAGGTTGAATCGTCTGAACGAATTCAACCATTTGAGGATTATTAAAGAATGTTTTGATCATCAAAATATCATCTATAAGACTTTCGAGTGAATCAATCAACAAAGAAAGCCCTCTGACAAAAATCCATCCTACAGTTCGCAAAGCATCGTTGACTAAATTACTTAAGTTAAAAAGTCGTTCGAATTCGGTAAGTTTCTGGATAACCTGAGCATCAGACATATCTATCCAGACCTCCGTTTCATCCTATTTATTATTAGCTACAAACTCATTGACTGTATCAGTAAAGGTTTCATCGGTCAGGCGATTGACGTTTAGCGTATCTTTAATCTTACCTTTAGACACATAGTACAAATTCTCACCCTTTAGAGTCGAGGTATACTCAAAGTTCGCTCGATTCACTATTTTTTTAGTATCAGGCTGAAAAGTATTATAGATGTGAATAGGTACTTCATTTTTTTGGGCTACGGAATCAAGTTTACTTTGATATGAGCCAATATCTCCGTCTTCCTCTTTTAAAATCAATAGGAACCCTTCTTGTTTTCCATCCATTAGATTTTCTACCTTGGATAACTTTACTTGATTTGCATGACTAGAGTCTTCAGTTTCACTACAACCGACTAAAAGTAACGCAGAGGAAATCAATAGTCCGGAGAGTACTCGTTTCGCTTGCATGCCTCCACCCCTTTTCCTATGATGACACCTGTTCCGGATCCGTTAGATCGCCATTACTGACGTGGACCCGAAAATCGAATGTGTCTATAAGCGTAACAGTTTTTCGGTCGCCTGAGTCTGGGTCTTCTTCCTCAAATACGACGAGGAATCCGTCCCGGGTCTGGATGTTCAATACTTCACCGCGACGGAGACGCTTTTTGTTCTCCTTGATGATGGTCGCGATGACGCGGAGTTCACGCTGGACGCGCTCCGTGCGTGTCAGTTCTGTCATATGATGCCCTCCTTAGACGCCATGACGGAGTTTCTCGAGTCGTTTACTGATGATTGTCTTCAAAAAGTGACGCTGGTTGTCCGTCACAGGGATTGTCCTATCCAGGATGCCTTGCTCGAACGCCGTGATGGATAGGGTGTCGTATTCCGTCGTCTCGAAGATGGAGCGGAGGATTTTCGGTTGCAGGACATCACAAACGCGCCACTCTGTTGCGTCAAGTGTCTCCTCATCCGTCTCCACCGTTTTCGAAGCAACTGAGGCGCCCAGATGGAAGGGGACACGAAGCGTATTCAGGTCGAGATGCGCATGTGCGCAGGGAATGACGAGATCGTTGATGGAACGGTCCGTGTTGAAGTCATCCGCCAAGTATTCATAGCGGTATTTCATCGCTGTCCGTCCGGTCAGGAAGAGGGGATAGGACTGGATCCGTTTCTGTTGCTTGTCTTGTCGTTTGATGACCCGAATGATCAGCATCTCGCCTTCCTTCAGTCCCATGACTTCTGTTGCTGTCAACAAGCGCCGGCCATCGACACTCTCCGTCTTCGACTTCGAAAGTGAGAAGGTCTGTCCGGAACGAGACTTCGTGACGATCGTCTGCTCCCCGAGTTTCTTCGAAATCAATTCTGCCGTCGACTCATCCGCTGTCAATAGGTAGTGCGTGTTTCCGCAGTTCCCGTCGATGGTCTTCCAATCCTCCCCGTATAGATTCTCCAGTTGGGCGTAGGACTGGATGACGAGGTTGAAGCGGATATTCCGACCGAGACAGACGGTGATGATGTTCGCCATCCCTTCAATCGCTGGCATATTCCCAAATTCGTCGAGCAAGAAGATGACTTGCCGTTCACAACGTCCACTCGTCGCTTGTGAGGCGACACGGGCTAGCGATGTATAGACTTGTTTGACGTACAGTGAAGCGATGACGTTCAACGTCGGATCATAGTCCGGAACGATCAGGAAAACGGCAACCGGACGCGGGTGCTGGCGAATCTCCCGGATGTCGATCGGGGCATCGGTCGTCCAGTCGAAGATACCATTCGCCTCGTCCTTCCAACCCGGGAGAATTATCGTATAGGTGTGCTGTTCACTCTCCACTGTGATGTCAGAACCTATATCGATTGCTTCTTCGTGATGGAGCACAAAACTCCCGTCGTCGTCCGTCGTCAAGGAAAGCTGCTTTCCGCTTGGGAAGTGGAAGGTCAGCCGTGACAAGGGAAGCGCACGTCCGCGGATCCAACGGTTGAAGCCGATCAGTTTCATATCGAGGGAGTTTTGTGCCGTCAATCGTGCCGTCGCATCAAGGGTGAAGATCCCAAGCTTAGCGTTCGTGTTCGCCAGGATACTGGCACGGGTCTGGCCACCGGAGAAATGAAGCGTCGCATACTGCATGCGTGCCGGATGATTCTCTGGGAACGCCGCGAAGAAGGTGTCGAGTGCCGATTGTTCCTGTCCCATGTCATCCGTGATCGTCCGAGATCCGAGATCGGATAACATCAGGGCGACGTTATACATCGTGATCTTCTCCGGTTCGTGTTTCGCCTGTTCACAAAGTCCAAGAATCAAGGCGGTACAGAGGTCCGTTGAGGAGTTGCTCCAAAATGGATCCTTCGCTTTCGAATCATGGTAAAGCATGTAGGCGACCGATCGCGCATATTGTTGGGCGAGGGAGTAGTTCTCGTCCAGATAGGCGTCGATCGTTAGTTGCAACAGGTTATAGGACATCGATTGGGACGGGTTCATCAGATTCAGGACCTCGACCTGATAGCCGCGTGCCTCGAGCGTTTCTTTGGAGGCGGCGAATAGCTCTCCTTTTGGATCATTGATGATTAGACTCGCTTGACGTTCGGCACGACTGTAGAGGTCGATTGTCGAGAAGACGAACGTCTCGCCTTTACCAGAACGAGTCGTCCCGATGACGAGATTGTTGACGGCACTGTCATCGATGTAGAGACGGTCACGGTAGCGGCCGACCGGGACACCACCGGATCCGCTGTATGTCTCTTTACGGTCCGGTACATCCCGATATTGTTGTTTCAGCTCTTGGAACGTCGTGAAGCGGGCACTTCCTTTTTGAGCTGCTTTGAGATCGCGGAAGTTGAGCCAATACTTCAATAAGAGAAACCCTCCAAGTAGGAAACAGACACCGAACAATCCGAAAGCGAGGGAGGTCGACCAGGCAAGCGTCGTCCACCAACTAGATTCGTATTGCAGCGGGGAACCGGTCGTTAACTTCCCGTCTTGGAAGAGATTTTGGATTGTCTGCTGCAGGAACTGAAACGCAACATTGAGTACTAAGAACAATACAAGGGGTAAAGCGATCAAAAAGGCAAGGCATCGCCACAGCCAAGCGGAGGTAGCGAGGGAACGAAGCGAGAAGTTTGCCATTATTTCAGTCACCACACTTTCATTACAGAAGAGAAGAAGCTTGTCTTTGCTTCGCTTCGAGCGATTCATTGAGCTTCTCGAGTTCTTTTTTGTCCGTCTTCTCGGATAACTGTCGTTTTTGATCTTCGAGTGCTTGAATCTCTTCATCCAGTTGGACAAGTGTTACCACTTGCTGTTTCAATTCTTCGTTTTGGACCAGCTTGACGCTTTCTTGTGCCTTTGTCACATCTTTTAAACCGATGTAGGCACGTGTCTTCGCCTCTTTGCGCGCGGTCGTCATCTCGACACCCGGGATGGAGACCGCACGTTTATAGTCTTTCTTTAGGATGGCGAGATCGAAGGCCCCTTCATCCGTCGGGTGGACCCCTTGGAACGCTTGCAGTGTCTCTTGACGATCTGTTGCGAATGGCTTCGACTGCATGATGATTGTCTCGACGTCGATCGGATCGTTCGTCACAGCAACCGCCTGATCATAGTCTTGCTTTTCAACATACTGCGTGATGAGAAACTGTTGTTGTTCGTTACTCCATGACTTTTGTTTTTCCAGACGTTGTATGAGCGGTTCGGTCTCTCCGGTCAACGCTGCTTCATAAAGCGGCTGCCACTCTGACGTTGCCGCTTGGACACCACTTGGTGGATCCGGCTGTATAAGTTGGACAACGGATAGCGTACCGAGGAGCAACAGACTGACACCACTGACGCCGTAGACGAGACGGCGCTGTCCGCGACGTAAACGGGAGACGTGTGTCGCGTCCGGATGTTGCTGAATCGCTGACGTCGTCATCGTCTTGTAGGATTCCGGCGTCAAGCGTTCTAGGTTCTCTAGTAATAGGATTTTTTTCGTCGCATCCTCCTTTCGGATTCGGATGCGTGGGATTCGATCCTTCAGCTGCAAATAAAGATTCGGATAGGTCGTGTCGCCGAACTGGAACGTTCCTTTGTAGACGAGCTGGTCGGCATCATCAAAGATTCGGAACTCACTTGCGAACCGTTCATTCGCTTGCTGTGCCCCTTGATGGACTTGTGTGGATAATAAAAGCGCCTCCTCATATGGGAGACGCTCGTAATTCGGGAAGGCTTCTTTCGCTACATCAGTGAAACGGACAAAGAGCATACATTCTCCTCCTTTGAAGCAAGACATCTTAACGAAGGCAATAAAAAAAGCCATCCAGTTTGGAATGACGGTCTGTTTGATCGCTTGTTCGATTAGAATTTGATGTTATCGTTGACCATCTCCGCGAGCGTGACGGCACCCATGACGATGATCAGACCGACGGCACCGCCGACGAGCCAACCGACGGCTTTCGATCGTCCACGATCTCCCCCGAAGATGAAGTAGAAGCCACCAACTGCGAAGGCGATGGCTGCAGCGATGACGGCGAATCCTTGAAAGAACTGGAGCAAGCTGAGTCCTGTCTCAGTCAATCCCATCTGTTTTCCTCCTCTCAATCCTGTGACGCGGATGCAGGCGATGTGACGTTCAGTTTTGAGTCAAGTGCTTCTAAGATCAGTTCCTGGTTCTCCTGAATGACGAGCTGATGCTGAACATCGAGCCATTCCTCATAATCTTTTCCTTGGATCCGGAGTAACTTTTCGGCAAAGGTCTTGTTCTGCTTCTGTTCACGTGTCGGCATAGCGTACACTCCTTCCTTGAGGTTGATGTGCAGCAGCACATCCTTAAGGACAGTCGGAGTCAAGCAAGACGGTGGGTTTAGAGCACGTTTCCCCACGAACTCTGACATCCGATATCGGACGTCTGCTTAGGGTTTTTCGATGACCCTTAACGAATACGTGACCTGTGGGCGAGTTTTAGGCGACTCTCGCCGAACCATTTCTACGTATATCCCGCTCATTCGGTCACAGATGAGGGACACGCCGGTATGTGATTGGAGTGACTGTCCTTAGCGATATGCTGCTACGGTTATCAATTCCTTTTGTCCTTATTTCATAGTATTTCATAAGTAATTACCCATTTATAGATCGTTTACTGATGAACGAGTCTGCGACGTGAGACGTGAATCAGTTCGTCATCCGGATGCTTCCGTTTTGCGATGACTTGATTCTCCCCAACGACGGTCCGAATCCGGTAATAGAGTTGCGAAATTTCTTGAGTCTCCTTGCTCTCTTGCTCGATTGCAATTCGACCATGGAGTTGATACGTCTTACCGTCGAATGTGCGGACAGAATCCGCGAGCGGGAGTTCTGCTAAGTCAAAGCGTTCTTGCTTCAGGTTTGACCAATTTCGTTTTTTCTTTGTTCTTAAGTCGAATTCATCCCAAGGGATGGATCCAAGTGTCTGCTCACAGGCTGTCGCAAGGATTTGGACATCAAGGATAGAAGGAAGCGAATGATTTCGTTCATAGGCGCTGATTGCTGCCTGCGAAATCTCTCCATACGTCTTTTCTGCTAACTCTACCTGACTCCAACCATGCTCTAGACGTTCACGTCGTAACCACTCTCCGAATCGGTACATAAGAAATGCTCCTTTCCTTCGAGAACTGATGTATGACAATGTTTTCCTGTTGATAGTTAGAATATAGCAGATTATTCTGTTAATTCAACTTATATTTTAATATGTCAACTTTATTACATATGTCGAATAATGACGGTACTAGTTGTATCAAGACTAATTTTATAAAATTATCAAAGATATAGTGAATGTGTATTCAAATTGTAAATTTTTTAATAAAAGAGTGGACTAAGATAGTCTATTTATACATATGAAAAGCATCATGAGTCTATTAATTCTCGACTCATGACGCTTCAGGAATGACATACAGGATTGATCGTACTCAATTATTTATTTTTTTATAATCATTCAAGATTTCGTTTCCCATATTAGTAAACATTTCAGAGTTAACAAAACATTCGATAATGAAAAGTAGATTATCTCTAGAAAACACAGGATTGATGAGCAATGCTTTTTGTTCAAAAGCAAATCGATTTTTATCGTAATTCATGATCAGTTCTTTCAACTCACGTAAATCATTTTTAGAAAGATCGAATGAAACGACTGCTTCGTGAATCGTAGTATTCTCTAATTCTTCTTCATGTAAATTTCCAATCAAAGTTAATAAAGAACGATTATGAAACTTTAATTTTTCAATCTCATCGATTAAGTATTGATAATCTGTATCTGATCTATTCAAAGCGACCTCTCCCTAAAAAAATCAAAGTAAAAATGCATCAATTGCCCAAGCGATATTTCGAGCGATTGCCTTTGGTACATCTGCTTTTAGAAGTGATTGATAGATTGCACCGTGAAGCATGTCACTAGCTCCATCAATAGCGTTAGCGATTTTACTTGAATTCTTCTTAATGTATTTAGCAGTTGCCGGCGATACTACATCCTTTACAACACTAGGTGCTTTTCCACCATATCTAAAAGCATTAACAATCGCAAATCTTTTTTGCAGCCATAATAAGCAAATCCTATTTCGATTTTATAGAACGACTGACTTGTAACAACTGAGCACGTATAACCTTTAGATACTTGAACTAGGCCCTTTTATATTATGATGCAACCGAATAATTTAAATCTGAGTTATCTATTGAACTACCTCCACCTACGCTTCGTTTAGAGGTGGAGGATTCCTGAGTTATCCGACCTAACGGTTGAAAATTGATCAGGCTAACCCCGTCGTCCCGACGGTTGAAGAAGCTAAGATACGTTCAGCTTCTCGTTTGAGATTCAGTCCTGCGTTCATATCCCGGTCGTGGTGGATCCCGCAATTCGGACATGTCCATTCACGCAAGCCTAGATGCTTCACGTCCTTGTGTTGATGATCGCAACTCGAGCAGAGTTGACTCGACGCGAAGGTTTTTCCGACCTTCACGACGGTTTTCCCGTACAGTCCGCCTTGTATTCGAGCATGCGGAAGAACGCTGACCAGCTGACGTCAGAGATGGCTTTGCTCAATTTGCGGTTCTTCTGCATGTTCTTCACCTGCAAGTTCTCGATGCCGATGACGTCGTGGGTTTTGACGATCTCGGTCGATACCTTGTGCAGGAAGTCAGTGCGCTTGTTGACAATCTTTTCATGGATGCGAGCGACTTTTCGCTTCTGCTTCTGATAGTTCCTCGCCTCGGAAAGCTTCACTTTCTTGGCCATAGCGATGCATTGACGGTGGGAGAGCTTACGTTGTTCACGCGCCAGTTTCTTCTCAAGCGATCGGAAGTAACGGTCGTTCTGGTACATCGTTCCGTCCGACAGGATGGCAAAGTTCTTGAGTCCGACGTCGACGCCGACGGATGAACCGGTCTTTGGCAGCTCGTTAATCTCCTGCTCGACGAGCAGGGAGACGAAGTATTTTCCTGAAGGGTTTCGTCGGATGGTTGCGTTCAAGATACGGCTTGTGACCTGTTTCGAATGGGCGAAACGTACCCATTTCAGCTTCGGAATTTTTAACTTGTTCCCGATAATAGAGGCTTCGGGAAGTTGAGATTTCCCTTGGATATTGGTCTTATACGATTGGACGGGATTCCGCTTGGACTTGAATCGAGGATGTTCGTTCTGCTTGTTGAAGAAACGGTCAAACGCATCAGCAAGATGCTTGACGCTCGTTTGAACAGAAGTGCTATCGACTTCCTTCAACCAGTCGAACTCCTGCTTTGACGAAGGAATTTCTTTGGAACAAGAGCCGTAGGACAGTCCTTTTCCATTAGTCTTGTACGTTTCCTCCCACTTCGCCAAGAAGTGGTTGAAGACGAATCGCCTATTTTTGATAAATAAAGTGCCTCGTCCTTCTTGACATAAAGCTTGATCAGTAATTCATCAAAACAAGGTACAACAAAGTAACTAAACGTATCAGTAATGTCAAAGTATAGCAAGCATTTCTATCATATTTATGTTGGAGCGTTCGTGGCTCCAGTTTAATTAATCTCATTTCCTTTAGTTTTTAAGGTTGAATCTTCATATATTTAAGAAATTTATTTGATTCAAAAATGAGAACAGAATTTCTGAAATCTTAACTAAGCATGTCCCTTGTCGTTAAACAATTCTCTTGTTACTCTATTAAAGGATTTGGGAGAAACAAGTAATAAAGCCATTTTTCCTCTTTGTGAAGCGAAGAGAGTCTTTGAGTACACAGATTTAATGGTGTTTTACTTATTTTGTTACACTCTCACTTTCTAAACGAAATCATTCGTAATTTCAAATGTAGAATGTGAGGTTTTTTTGATGAAGCGTTATGCTTTTTCTTTGTTGTTACTACTTAGTTTATTGGCTACTGTGTTAATCATTTATCAGCTAGAATTTGACTTGAATTCTTCACCCCTTCCTTTTATCTTACTTCCTATTTTGCTACTTATGACGTGGATGAATGGACGTATAAACTTCTTGATTCTCGTTACTTATACATTAGGTCTTGGGTTTGTATATTTAGTTTTATCTTGGTATAACGCAGCTACGAACGAACAACAACTTTTTTACATCGCTCAACATCTACTTTCTTCATTCGGTGTCTTCCTTTACTGGCTTTTTCTACGACAACTCCGAAGTATTTTTGAGAACAATAAGGAGCTACAAGAACGAGTAAAATTGCTAGAAGGGTTTTCTGAATCACCGCAACTTTTGAGTTATAGTGAGTTTTTAGATCGAACAGATTTTTTAATTGCAGGAGCGAAGCGTCGTGAAGAAAAGAACATATTATTCCATATTCAAATTCCAGCTACTAAATTTAATAAAAAAAGTATTATGCAACAATTGACGAACGCTGGTTTAAAGGTTTTCCGAGCGCATTTTGATGTCATGTCTCAAAGAAACCGTCAAGAATTTATTATTTTTCTTCAGAATACAGATTCGACAGGTGCTAACATTGCTTGGTCACGATATGAAAAAGAACTAAGGAATCGATTTACGACCGTCGACTTCCCATTTGAATTTTCACAGTTACATGTAAATAGTTCTGTTGAAGAAACATTAGATCAACAAGAGAGGGTGGACAAATGAATATTATCCTCAATGTGATCATGAGTATTTTTTGGTTACTTCTGTTGTATTACTCGTATTTAACGGTTGCTGGTATTTTAGATCGTTATAGTAAAAAAAAGACCGTTAAATTGGTACATTATCCAACAGTTGCCGTTCTCATTCCAGCATACAATGAAGGAATTGTCATACGCCAAACACTAGAAGCGATGTTGGCTATCGAATATCCAGGTGACCTAGATGTTTTTTTACTGGATGATCAATCACAAGATGATACAAGCTCTATTGCCCTAGAGTTCACTACAATGTTCAGCCGCATGCATTATGTAAAGGTTCCGAAGGGTGACCCTATTGGTAAATCACGCGTCTTGAACTATGGTCTTTCCATAACAGATTCGGAGTATTTTTTGATTTTTGATGCAGACAATCAACCAAAGCCGGATACTGTCACAAGACTTGTCGAACAAGCGCATTCAACGAAAAATGCCTGCGGTGCTGTTGGAGTAGTCAAAACGATTAATGCGACGACAAATATGCTGACTCGCATGATTGCAATCGAGTTTCAAGTATTTCAACTTATTATGCAGAGTGGGCGATGGAAAGCATTTAAGACGGGTTCTTTGGCTGGAACGAATATGCTTTTACGACGTGATGTAATTGAAAATATTGGAGGATATGATCCTTATGCATTGGCGGAAGATGCGGAGCTAACGATGCGTATCACAGCGCTAGGTTATACATTACCGGTCGTTTATGAAGCTGAAACATGGGAGCAAGAACCGGAGACGATGAAAGTATATATGAAACAGCGAACACGATGGATGTTAGGAAATATCTATCTTTTAGAAAAATCTATACGTACATGGGAATTTTGGAAAGGACGGACACTTGTTCACTCTTTACAACACATCATGACTTATCTCTTGTTTATTTTTTTGTTATTGATTTCTGACATCGTTTTGGTTTTAGGGTTGTTCGGCTATGCATTTGATCAAGCAACGACACCCCTTATTCTTTTTTGGTTCATGACGTATCTTGTTTATACAATTCAAATTTTAGCAGCGCAAGAACTTGAAAAGACCGCTACCCCCAGTAATGTATTCGTCGGACTAATTATGTATTTCACTTACGCCCAACTATTCGTCATCCTTTTATTCCGCGGCATCTTCGCCTATATCAAAAGCAAAATGCGGAAGGAAGTCATCGTATGGGATAAGACCAAACGGGTAAAAGTCGAGACATGAAGAAACGATTTGTTAGCACATTGGTACTATTACTAGTGGCCTTGATCAGCATATGGTATTATTTCAGCCCATTACAGAAAGATTCGGCAATAGAATTAATTGAAAATGACTACATGAAGAATAGTTTAATTCATGCTTATGACCGTCCAAACACTCAAATCCTCTCAGAGAGTCTCGGACAATATATGCAGTATTTATTGTTGAAAGGCGATGCTGATAGATTTGAAGGACAAGTAAAAGTACTTAAGTCACATTTTTTAAAAGTACAAGGTCCGGATACTTTCATAAAATGGGAATTAGGTAATCAAACGACTACAAACGCACTGATTGATGATTTGCGCATTTCTGAAACTTTAATACAGGCAGGGCATCGGTTCAACGAACCTGCATATACGCAACTTGCTAATCAGATTGAAACAACGCTATTGAAACATCAATTTCTAAATGGACAATGGGTAGATTTTTATGATTGGAGATACAAAGAAGCTACATCAGTCCTCCACTTGAATTATCTAGATTATGAGCCATTGAAACGACTTCAGTTGCTTCAACCAACTAAGGACTTACTAAAAAATGCTCCACAAGTAGGACCATTCACTCCAGAACTTTATTTTTCTAAGAAAAATGAATTCAAATGGGCGAATGAAAAGACCGTCAACATGATTGATCAAGTCCTGATTGCACGATTGAAGTTTAGTCTAACAGGCCGTATCGATTCAGACTTTAATCGTTTCATAACAGAAGAACTTCAAGAAGGAAAAATTTATGCACACTATAACCGGTCTTCGAAAATCCCTTCGACTAAACATGAATCTAGTTCTGTCTATGCGCTATTACTTCCGATTGTATCTAGTTCAGAACAGTCTATTATTCTGAAACGTCTTAACTCTATCCATACAGTGAATCCAAGTTCTGTTCATGTATTTGATGTATTGAATAAAGCAATAGAGACACACTAAATAGATAATTTGAAAAGTAAAACTTGCCAATCTATTGGTTGTTTGTATTGCTTTAATTGTAGTAATACTTTTCATTTCAAACACTAAAAATCAACATCTTGAAAGATATAGATTAGTAGCATCGAAAAATTAAATGTAACTTAATTGCACTTAAACTATTTTTAATCCGAATAAAAATCTAATAGAATGAGGGATACGTTATGAAGAAAATACTACTGTTCACTTTAATATCGATTTTATTGTCGGCTTGTAGTCTAAACGACTCTAAACTCAGTTTTAGTGAGATAAAAAGAGTGCCAGACAACGTACAGGCAAAGATTGAACCGAATTCTACTTTGCAATTACTTAATGAACAAGAAGAAGTATCCTATCTTGTTTATCAAACCAAAGGTACCGTTGCTACTGATCTTGAAGTTCAAAAAGAAACAGTACAGATAAAATTAGATGTATCAAACAATGATAGTGATGAGGTTAAACAGCATGTCTACAAATTAACACTGGACCCCAATCATGAAGTAATTGATGTTTTTATAAATGGTAAGTCTACTTCATTTGATAAAATTTCAAACTTGTAAAATGTATTAAATAGCATAGACACGCTGACATGAAGCCCGAATCTATACACTGGAGTGAGGTCATCTATCCAAATAATGTAATCAAAAATGAGGTAGGTCAGTCTGAATATTCTTACGCGGTCAATCTTGAAAGTAAGTTGAAACAAACATGACTGACGTCAGCGGATTATAATAATGCTGGAGGTAAAGCAATATATGAGACCAACTCTTACTAAAGACATGAACGTGCAAAGCTTTAAAGATTATTACTGGTTAAAAGAAGATCTAAAAACATTTTGTAGCGAGCATGGAATGAATGATTCTGGTTCTAAAGTTGAGTTAGCTGATCGAATCGAACTTTTCCTTCGTACGGGAGTAAGACCTACCTAAACATTAACTGGCGAATGAATAAATAGTTTTAGCAATAAAAGGCTTCATTGTTTGGTCAACACCAGTTCCATTACGAGATAAGTCTCCCTATATGGCGTAGTGCCTCCTCGAAGCTGTGCTCTCTTGGAGGTTTGAACGGAGTGGCAGAAATGTTCGTTGTCCTCTTGTTTGATAATGGTAACCGCCTTAACCGCGCCACCTATTCTTAAAATCAACAAATACCAAAAAAGGCCGGAGAATTTTAATGTCGATTCTTTTAGAGATCGTGAATGAATAAAGCAACAGCATTCTTTTGCAGATAAAAGAATGCTGTTGCTTTATTCCCGTTTTCAAACCTCATTTGTGTTCGTAATCCAGCCAATCAGACTCAGATGTTCGTCGCTTCTATAAGCTGAAAAAAGTATGTAGAGTCATTCGTTTTGTTGAGTCCATACCAGGCTGATAAAGTATCCGGTGCAAAAACGTCTAATGCTTCAATCACTTCTTTTGCAAACTCAAGAGGAGCCAGACCGGTCGCCGTGATCAGATTCTTGTCTCTTACTGCGGGAAGTACTTGATACAGTGATCTTCCTCTATAGGTTGGGCTGACCGACTGAAGATACAATAGATCGTTGCTAGTATGCTTATGAGAGTCTAGATGACCTGTGTTCGCCAAACCTTCCGTAGCGCCACAAATTGCAGCTACCAAGGTACCCGATGTCAAGGCATCACCAACTTTTTTCAGCATAGGGGAATGTATGGATTCACCCCAAGTATTTCCGCCTGGTAATACCAACAAATCCTCATTAGTTAATCTCATCTGCTCAACTGTAATGTCCGGTACCACCTTCAAACCGCCCAAGGTCGTAATTGTGCCCGGATCTATTCCTACCGTTCTTACCGTAAAAGAAGGGACGTTCTTTTTAAAATACCTTCCTGAGTTTAATTCGGTCATCAAATATCCGTACTCCCAATCAGCAATCGAGTCAAACACATAAATATAAGCATGTCGTTTCATGAAATCGCTCCTATCAAGTTTGATATGAAGCAAGTATAAGTTGCCTTACCTGACAACTATAGTCAGTGAAGTCAGAATTCATCTATGGAATTCAACTAGCTCTAATATGCGTTCCACGACCTTATTTCTAAAATCGATAGGGGAAATGACTCGGATCGATTTACCGAACGCTATAATCAGTCCTGGAATTTGATCTTCTAAGACGGACTGTTCTAAAGTGAATACGACTTTTCTCTTACTTTGGTGTTTGAGGCATTTCTTTAAGTACCAATGGCCGCATATCTCTTCAATTGCCGACTCATTCCCCTCTATGACCAATTCAGTCAACGATTCATCGTTCACGGTGTTCGGAAGAAGATTCTGCAGAAAAGATTCCGTCCCTGAAAAGTCAGCAGGACGATCGAACTGTACTTCAGTCAGGGATAAATGTTCGATACGGTCTATCTTAAAACTACGGATGGAGTCTCTGAGATGACATCGACCGATGACGTACCAGTTGTTCCTCCAATAAATGATTTTATACGGATCTATCAACCGGATTTGAGCGTCTCGTGCATTTTTACTACGGTATTTTATCGTGATACTGAATTGTCTTGCTATGGTACGTTCTATGTCCCTTAAGTGAGGTACGGACTTCGGTAGATCCATCTTCCGATGATTTATGACCTCAAGACTATGGATACACTCCTGTACCTTCTCGTTCTGTCTATGATTTGAATTTTTATTTATTTTTGCAATTGCTCGACTCAGCGCTTCATTTCCGTAGTATCCAGCTTCACTTGCGAAAGTAGCCGCATGGTACATCGCAGCCTGTTCCTCAAGGTCAAAATATAAAGGGGCTTCCTTAAAATGATTCAGTAGAGTATATCCACCATTATGACCAGTCTCTGCTACTATCGGGACCCCACTTGAGCAAAGAGTTTCAATATATCGATAGACTGTTCTGACGTTCATCTCAAGATGCTCTGAAATCTGATTTGCAGTGACTTTTTTCTCGGATTGTAACATCCATAGGATGGCCAGTAAGTTATCGCTTTTAGCCACAAAAATCTCCCCCACTTTTTCTGTCGATTTTAACATGCATGTTACTTTTTTTTGGTTCGAAGGTTTATCAAATTGAGTTAAATGTTATGGACAGTTCAAACGGAGCACACTTTATCGAACGTCTGTCATTCAAGATTCAGTCCGATTTAATACATTTTTTCTTTTATGGTATTAGTTTATCCTCCAAAGACTTCTTCACGTAATCTTGAGACTTGGGCATTCAAGTTTACAATGGAACTTTTTTTATTAAACAATGAGATGACTTCCTCAAATGAGATAGATTCACTTCCTGATGAATTGACCATCATTTCAGTTAAATACATGGCATAGGCATCAAGCATATCTTCATCGTCACTTTGCTCAATCTTTTTAATCAATTCACGAACCAAGCCTTTTATATCCTGACGTAAAGTCATCCAATAGGAGTAGGCTTCTAAAATAGCGTCCTCATCATTACCTTCGACTATTTCATAAATTTCTTCCATCGTAGGAAAGCCTACAAAAACATCATCCAAATCAAGTGGCTCACTCTTCTGAACATAAAGCTTGGTCAGTAATTCATCAAAAGAATATGCTATCAAGTGATTAGAGACATCAGAAATATCGAGGCACCAAATGGATGGGTTATTCGAATCATCGCTAAATTTAAAATAATACCAGTAGATACCCTCAGATTCAGCGAAGATCATATTTTTACCGTGTATACCCCATTCAGGTAAAATACCTTTATATAAATTATAGGTATCGTATGTTAAGGATTCCATAGCATAGAACGGTAGATGTAACGTAAAATCAGGCTCTGACCAGGTATTTTCAAAATCTACAGATATAGCATTAAAAACAACCTGTCCGCCGTTCTGTTTCTTTAATTTTTCAATGTAGCTTTTAGGAAATTGAACGTTTAGTTCGTTTTGAAGTTGCGTAATTTCAACATCGTTTAAAAAGGGTTTAGTGCCACCCTCTACTTTTTCACACCAAAAAATCAAATAAAGACCTTCTTCCTCAGAAAAATTTATGCACGTCTCTTATGTATTCATAGTAGTAATTGGATTGATTGAAATCTTGCTCTATTTGGCTTGTACGAATCGACAGTTTCTCACGCAGCGTCTACTTTCAAAGCTACTAAAGAGAATCAGTTCTCTTAAGATGGTTAGGGGTTAATGAGAAGTACATAAGCGAAGAAGAACGGATCCAAGGAAAGGGATGAATCATAAGTCGCTCCAAGAGTAATTCGACGAGTTCGATGGGCTTACGTCGATTTGAAGTAGGGAACTTGCTCGACTTCTTTTCCATCCGCTTCCATTGCTGATAGATAGCATGATATATGAACAGCCCATGGTTCCTGTTCTCATCCTCCGATAAATCCCTACCTTCTACGGAAGAAGACATGTAATTCACAAGTATCTGCCAATGGCCGGGGGACTCATAAATCAGCATGTCGCTCAGGTACCTTGCCCTCGACGTCAACAGCATTGTAATCGAGACGTCTATCCGAGATGGCGTCTTCGACTCCATTAGGCTTTGCGCATAATGTGACTTATATAGGATCAAGTAGAATCACCAGCTCCAACAGGCGACAGGTCTACCTTCCGTTTTCCACGTACCGGCCTAGAACACCTTCAGCCGGCCCTCCCAGAGTATATTACCGATAATAAATGTATTGTGGATCGAAATATTACCTTAACTGGTTCGCTTCATTGGAATTCTCCTACTTGAACATAACATGGGTATTTTACCCATAAACGTGCAGCTACAGATTATAGATCTTCATCATCGCGTCAATAATTTTATTCAATGTCTTCGCTTTAATCAGAAATGCTCTCTGACTCATCGTCCAGCTCGCATATACTATACTACGGAAGGACGTTCAGTAACGATAAGGGAACAAGGTGAGGGGCACACAGGAAACCCTAAGCAAGAGATGTTCAAAAGCGACCGTTCCCTTTCCACCCCCACCGGAGTAGGCGAGAAGCCCCCTCTTTCGAGGAGTATGAATCGCACGTCCTTCCCTCTCCCTCCTCACCACCTACCTAAATGATTAGTCATATCCGTCAAAACTATATGTCTCATTAACAGAAAAATACTATAAATTATGAGACTAGAAAGACCATGGGACGGGATTAGGCGCCGAGAGGGAGCGAGGTCGCTAGCGACCGGCGTCCTGAAGAACTCTCCCGCCCTATCTGACTCATAAATGTGTTATGTCAACCAAATGTCTCTATCTTAATTTACTTGTGATAATTATGTATTATCACAAGTAGCTATTTGTTATAATAAATTTAGATATCCTATGTAATACAATTAAATTCTATGCAATTTCAGTATATATACATATGTATATTAGTCGTAATTTTATGTAATACATAAATAACTTATGTTTTACTTAGTGAACGAACAAATAAGTCGTCAAAAGAGGAAGCGTTGAGTAGAGAGAGCGGAGGATAGATGATGAACGAAGAAGGAATGAACGAAATCATGATTAAAGAAGAAGCAGCACTCGCATTTGCCGATAGCCGGGAAAAGTTGCTCGCGGTATTAGAGGACGATCACTTGAATATGGAAGCACTCAGCGATCTCGAGATCTTCGAACTATTCTGGGCAACTGAATTGTTTCCGATTTATAGTCAAAAAAGCCCGCATACCAAGCGGGCTTACAAACAAGATCTCGATTATATTCTACGTTTCTTTGTGACGAAGACACAGGGCGTCAAACACCTGACGATTCTTAATCTGCACGAGTACCTGAAGGATGTCCATGACCAGTACGCGCCGCGGACCATCAAGCGGCGTAATGCCATGCTGCGACGCTTCCTCCGTTTTTTACACGTCAATGACTATCATGCACGCGATCTGTCACTACAAGTGAAAGACCAGATGAAACCTGAGCCATTACGGCGCAAAATTGATTTCGACGAGATGGAAGCAATTGCCCTCGCCTTTCGTCATACGGTGAAGCAAAAAAAGAACCGCGAGCTGTTGCAACTACGTAATGAAACGATAGGGTATCTGCTACTAACTACAGGGATGCGCGCTTCTGAATTACTATCACTTCAGTTCAGTCATGTTCACGAAACATCTTCTATGAGTTATATCGAATTTAAAGGAAAGCGTGAAAAATGGCGACGTATCCCGCTATCCCCAAAATCAATCCACCTTATCAACCGTCTGAAAAAATTAATGCACATTGAAGGAGTGATAAATCTTCATATTTGTTTCAATGTTCGAGATGAAAATAATCCTATTTCGTATGAAGCATTGAGACTCATCGCAAAAACAGCCTCTATAAAATTGACGACATCAAACAATTCGCCCCACTGGTTCCGACGATCTTTCATAACAAAACTACTAGCGAATGGTATTTCTTTATATGAAGTCATGAATCTTGCGGGTCATGAATCCATTTCAACCACTAATACTTACCTCCAACAAATACAAAAGGCTAATTTAACTGTGAGTCCTTTCGAGTAATACTTTTATAGAGATTATAAATTAAATACTAAAACGTTATGAAAACAAAACATGAGCTCTTATAATAACTTAAGAACAAACTAGTGAATGTTCCTAGTTTAGGAACTAAAAGAATGAAAGTAAGAATCACTTAAAGTTTAATTTTTCGGCTTCCAATAGCAATTTAACGCTCGACATCCTTCTCTTTCATATACGTTAAAAAATAAAGTGCTGTTAGTGAAAAGAATTATCTTCATTAACAGCACTTTATCTTATTAATTTGTTTACAACTTAATTCTCAAGTATTTGGTTCGACTCATTAAGATTATCTTCGAGATGACGAACCTGACGAAGCTTATTCAAAGCAAATTCTTCACTCATTCCCAACTCTTTAAACAGAAGAACAGTTACAAATGCCTTTAATATTTGTATAGCATAATATCTATCTTCAGTCTCAATAATATTTTGATTATTTGGATCATAGTGAGTCAAATAGTTTCTTGTAGTGACTATTCTTTGGAACAGACTACCAGGAACACTGTTATCACTATTAAATAAAAACAACTTAGTCTCTGGTTGAAGGCTTCTAGCGAGATCTTTGATTCGATAGCTTAATGTACGCTCATTTCCATATGGTAAAGAATTCAAAAGTTTAGGTTTCAATTCTCGAGGAGCCTCATTTTCAATAAACTCTCTCATTATAGCTTGAAAAGCATTATAGTCCACTTCATCGATTATTCTCCCATCGAAACTTCTTCTATGATAAACTTCAATCGCTTGTATATAATTTAAAAATGTCGAAGTAAGGTTCATAGTTTTATAAAATTCATTCGTATATAGATCATATACTACATCTAGATAACTTTCTTTTTCGAACCAGTTATTTACTATACAAGGGAATAATTCGCTTATTTCAGGATATTGAATAGTAAAATCGTATGGAAGGATTTTTTCTTTTATCTCGACTTCATTGATTTGATCATAAAACCATTTATAATCTTTTTTCACCTGACGTTCTCTACCTACAATAATTTCCGTCTCTTCTACGCCCTTAAAGGAAATACTTTTGGCGTAAATACTGTGACCAGTTAACAATGTTAAAAGTTTCTGCATCGAAAAAATTTTATCTAAATACCATTCGAAGCCTTTGCTAGTATTAGCTGTTAATTTAAATAGACTAGTAAAGGAAATATCTGCTTTTTCATGCCGATCGTTATTCCAATTAAAGATTCCTGTGTTCTCTAAAACAGCATCAATTGATGGTAATTCAATATTCATGTTTTCAGGATGTATCGTTTGTAGCTGTTGACCGACAAATCGCTCTTCATCAAAAATTGCTGATGTATGGAGAACATTCACATCAAGCCATTTTGCCATATAAGTAAATTCAACACTTAAAGATTCTAATTCAAGGTCATTTACGTTAAGAACGTGTCTTCCCACTAAAAATTCAGATACATCATAACTTTCTACTTGAAATCCAGGGAAGTTCATTTTGGAATTAGATAAATTATATGAAAAAATAGTAATTTCTTCACCATTTTCGGTAAATCCCCAAATAACTTCCGAGAGTCCATTGTCATTATTTTCCGTTTCGACTTCTTCCTCCGTTTCAGATCCTGTTTCCACTTCAGCTTCTGTTTCTAATAAAATTTCTTCTTCCACAGATGAACTTTCTTCCATCGGAATTATTCGTCTTACAATTTGTTGATTTGAATTTTCTAATTTCCCGAAAATCTCTAGAGTGGTACGATTATTTTTACGAATCAAGGTCCCTGGAACATTATCTTCAGTTCCAGGAATCCGCCAGTAACCACGAACCTCAAATTCATCATATAAAGATTTTTTTAAAAGTTGAGTACTAGACATTAGATTATCCCCTTCTCAAATAATTTTTAATAAACACTTACAATTAACCTTCTTTTTTAAATAGCTCTCTTAAAGCAAGATTCACAGTAGCAGACTTCACACCTCTTTGTCCTCTTTGCTGAAGACTGTTTAATACTTTTGATAAATCCTCTTCTATATAAAACCCGGTATATACCGTATTACTTCTTTTTGCATTCAAAATTTCTTTTAGAGCACTATTATTCACGTTTTCACTATTGTTATTGCTAGTGTTATCGAACGGATCATTAGCAACTTCATTAAAACCCTTTAGCTTTCTTTCTTTATTACCCATTTCATAATCTCCTTATCCAAGCTTCAATTCTTTTAGTAATTCACTGTATATTTTTGCACCTTTAGAAGTAGGGGCTGCTAGAGACAAAGGTCTTTGATCAAAACCAACACTAGAAGCAAACTCAATGGTTGTCGGTATAAATGTTTTAGTAACCCTTATTTTTGAGTTCATTGCATAGTCTTGTAAAAGTTCCATAATCCCTCTATGTAAAAGTGTTCTTTGATTTACTAGTGTAGGAACAATCGCTCGTACACGTAACTCAGGATTCATTTGACTCTTAAAATCATTTACTATCTTCAAGGTCTTCTGTAGTGAACGCATAGCATATTTTTCGGGTTGGAATGGAATAATCATATCTTGGCATGCCATTAAAATGTTTCCTTATATTAAATTGAAGTTTACTTGAGCATACAATGATCTCGTAGCTAGTTTTTTATATTAAACGTTAAATATAATTAATAAATAGATATTGATTAATATACAAGAAAATATAAAACTTTCCTGCTCGTTATACTAATTTTATCGTCGTGTTTTTTTTATATTAAACGACCGTTTTATATAATACTTTTTAAAATCCAATAAAATGGCTCATCACCATAACACGTGGTTGCTATTTTAACCACCAAGCTCGAGGCGCAATCTCAAAAAGAATCGTTCGAGGTTTCGGTA
>NZ_JACSMV010000030.1:0-28774 GCF_018618835.1 Exiguobacterium sp. s145
ATGCAAAAACACCTCCGATATTAGTACTTTTTAAAAGTGTACCACTCCGAAGGTGTTTTATATTGTCTCAAAATTTTAGGTTAGCCCAGTATGATCTCGTTCATCAGTGCTTTTTTTGTTCCGGGATCAATTGACCTTCTATTTTTTGCGGTTGCCTATTTTTTAATCGGTTGGGATGTCCTTCGAACCGCTGTCAGAAATATCCGGCATGGTCAGGTGTTTGACGAGAACTTCTTGATGGTCATTGCGACGGTCGGTGCTTTTTTAATCGGAGAGTATCCGGAAGCCGTCGCGGTCATGTTGTTTTATCAAGTCGGGGAGTTTTTCCAACACCGTGCTGTCGATCAGTCGCGGAAATCGATTGCTGCGCTGATGGATATCCGGCCGGATATTGCGACGCTTGAGGATGGACGACGTGTGAGTCCGGAACAGGTCAATATCGGTCAACGGATCGTTGTCCGGGCAGGGGAGAAGATTCCACTCGATGGAACGGTTCTGACAGGAGAAGCGTTCATTGATACGACCGCGTTGACGGGGGAATCCGTCCCGCGGCGTGTCCGTCCGACCGAGCCGGTTTTAGCCGGAACAATCAACACTGACGGTCATCTGTTGATTCAAGTAGACCGGCCGTACAATGAGTCGACCGTCGCTAAAATTCTCGATTTAGTCGAAAATGCGTCACGTCATAAAGCACCGACGGAAAAATTCATCACACGATTTGCACGGGTTTACACACCGATTGTCGTTCTGGTGGCAACACTGCTTGCCGTCGTGCCGCCGCTTGTCGTGACGGGAGCGACCTGGAGTGACTGGATTTACCGGGCACTTGTGTTCCTTGTCATCAGTTGTCCGTGTGCGCTCGTCATTTCAATTCCGCTCGGCTTCTTTAGCGGAATCGGCGCCGCTTCGAAACGCGGTATTCTCGTCAAAGGCGGAAATCATCTCGAAGCGTTACAACAACTCGATACGGTCGTCTTCGATAAAACGGGAACGTTGACGGAAGGGGTGTTTGAAGTCGTCGAACTGAAAGCCGTGCATGGATCGGAAGACGAACTGCTTCGCGTCGCAGCGACCGTTGAGCAACATTCCAATCATCCGATTGCTAAATCCATTCAGCGGATGTATGCCCGGCACGCTTCTGTTTCGACCGCTGTTCAAGACTATCAGGAAGTAGCCGGTTCCGGCGTCACCGGACGGTTCGGCACGGATCAGATTCAGGCCGGAAATGCCCGGTGGTTCAAAGAACTCGGCTTGACGCCGCTCGATCAGACCGAAGACGGGACCTACGTACATGTGGCCCAAAATGACAGCTACCTTGGATTTATCCGGATTGCCGACCGTATTAAAGACACGACGGTAGAAGCGTTGGACGGGCTGAAAGCACTCGGAATTCGTCAGACAATCATGTTGACCGGCGACCGCCGGGAAACGGCGGAGCGGATCGGGCGACAAATCGGGATAACGCAAGTGAAGGCGGAACTGTTACCGGATCAAAAAGTGGAACAATTAGAAGCTATCTTGTATCAAGCGAACGGCCGGGTCGCGTTTGTCGGCGACGGAATCAACGATGCTCCCGTGTTGACGCGGGCGGATGTCGGGATTGCGATGGGTGGACTCGGAAGTGATGTCGCAATTGAAGCGGCAGACGTCGTCCTGATGACGGATGAACCGAAACAGCTCGTCGAAGCGATTCGGATTGCCCGGGCGACACGCCGGATCGTTTATCAGAACATTGCATTTGCACTTGGTATCAAAGGCGTGTTCTTATTGCTTGGCGCCTTTGGTGTTGCGACGATGTGGGAAGCTGTTTTTGCCGATGTTGGTGTAACGGTGCTCGCGGTCTTAAACGCGATGCGGATTTTACGAAAATAAGAATGGATGCACAATAAAAACCTCTCCCGCGTAAAGATGGGAGAGGTTTTCTTCGTGTTCCATCAACCGAGAGCGACATCGAGAATCATCATGACCGTGAAACCGACCATCAGACCAAGTGTGGCCAAGTCGGACCCGTTTTCAGCCTGTGATTCAGGAATCAATTCTTCGACGACGACGAAAATCATCGCGCCGGCGGCAAACGCCAAGGCATACGGCAAAAGCGGTTGAATAAAGAAGACGGCAGCAGCACCGACCATGGCAGCAATCGGTTCGACGATCGCCGACAATTGTCCGTAGTTAAAGGCACGCCGACGTGACATGCCTTCTCCGCGAAGCGGAATCGACAAGGCCGCCCCTTCCGGCATGTTTTGAATCCCGATTCCAAGCGCCAGTGTCAAGGCACCGGCAACGGTCGCGCCATCCATGTTCAAAGCGGCAGCACCGAAAGCGACCCCGATCGCGAGTCCTTCCGGGATATTGTGGAGCGTAATCGCGAGAAACAGCAACGTCGTTTTTTTCAGACCGGTCGAAGGACCTTCAGCGGTTTCGAGCGGGGCGGATAAGTGGAGGTGGGGAGTTACGAAGTCCAGCAAGCGGACAAAAAAACCACCTGCGAGGAAACCGATTGCAGCCGGCAACCAGGCAATCCCGCCGTCTTTTTCCGTAAATTCAATTGCCGGGGCAAGCAATGACCAAAACGAAGCCGCAATCATAACACCGGCCGCAAAGCCGAGCATCATATTCATGACCCGTTTTTCAATCGTCGTAAAGACGAAGACAAGTGCGGCCCCGAGTGCCGTTAATCCCCAGGTCATCATGCCGGCAAGCAAAGCTTGCACGACGACCGGAAGTCCGGTAAACCATTCCATCATATCAATCAATCCTTCTTTCAATGCCAATTCTTAAAATAAGTGCGTATCGTACAGCAGCTTCTGTCTCTTCTACCCGTTTTCAATCCGGATGATTCGTCCGAGCGGAATTTCAATCCGTGAGGACCCGCGCAAAACAAGGTACGCGCGCTCACGGTGAACCTGCTCGATGAATCCGGATGTCGTGACATAGCCTCTTTCACTATAATACGTGATTTCGAGCTCGATTCCTTCTATTAATGCTTGTTCGAGTAAGAACTGCCAAGGATACTGCAATTGTTCATCGATGACAGGAAAATCGATTTGATGTGTTTCAAGATAGTAGGCTTTGAGGAGTTGAATGTGTTCCGGCATCAAAAAGGGAAGCCATTTGAGATTTCCGCGGTCACGATAACGTGTCATGTAAATCACCTCCCGGATGTCCGCCGACGAATCGGAGCCGGCGTTTCGCGACACTTGTATCGAGGAATGACACCGCCAAACGGATCGTTCCTTTACCGTAACGTAAATTGACGTGATCGATGGCTTTTAATAACCGTTTTCGGCGCCAGACCTTTGTATTGTCTTCAAACAAGGACAATTGAAGTGTTCCCTGATCCGGGGTGAGTTGTCCAAGAGCGACCGATAGAAAGCGAACCGGTTCACCGTCGAGCCAATTCGGTTCGAACAATTGAAGAATATGACGTAATAACAGCCGTTCATCGGCGGTCGGATAAGGCAATCGGAGCTGTTTTGAAAAGCCGTCACGGGCGACATGTCGAGAGTAGCGGACGCCAAGATGGACCGTCCAACCGACCTGATTGGAAAAACGGACCCGTGCCGCAACATCACTTGCTAATTCGGCGAGAACTAAACGAATCTGTTCGTACTGGTAATAGTCACGTATCAGGGTCACCCCATGTCCGATCGTTCGTTTGGTATCCGGTGCAGTCCGGAACAAGGTCATCGGATCAATGATTGTCGGAGAACCGTCGATTCCCCAGGCATGGTGCCAAAGTTCTGCCCCGATTACGCCGAACCGTTCGTGCAGATCTTCGACCGGGGCTGCTGCCAGGTCCCCAATGGTGTGGATTCCCATTACCGACAAGTGTTGCTCCATCATCCGTCCGACGCCCCACATCTTGCGGACCGGAAAATCATGCAACAACCGAGAGACATCCGCATAACCGCATTGTGCGATACCTTCACGTTTTCCGCGTAAATCGAGGACCAGCTTTGCAATGACGTTGTTCGGACCGATTCCGATCCGGACCGGAATGCCGGTCTGTTGCCAGATTGCCGTCTGAATTTTCCAGGCTGTTTCCGTGTCTGATCCGAAAAGCCGTTCCGTTCCGCTCATGTCGACAAAGTTTTCATCAATTGAATAGATCCGGATTGCGTCGGGCGGCGCAAACTGATGCAAGACGTCCAGCACTTCGATCGATGTTTTCATGTATGCCAGCATCCGTGGTTCGACGAGCACAATCTGTTTCCGCTCACGATAAGGCAACTGCTCAATCTGATAAAGACGACTAGCTGTCTTGATTCCGAGTTGTTTTAAAGCGGGACTGGCCGCAAGGATAACCGATCCGGATCGGGTTAAGTCCGATACGACAGCAAGTTTTGTCGTCAAAGGAGGTAAATTTCGATAACGGCATTCACAACTGGCATAAAAAGAGACACTGTCGACACAAAAAATCCGTCGGTCCGGAAAAGGTAGGATCGGATTCATAGAAAACACTCCTTACTACATAAAAGAACGTTTGTTCTTATTTTTGATTTGACTATATCATGGTCTCAAGCGGTCTCAAATCAAAAAAATAAAAAAAGAGTCAATCTTTGCTACACTGGAAAAGGTGAATGCGATGTAAAGGAAAGAAGGGGAAGTACATGAAAAAACAAATCATTCAATTACCCGAGTTACCGCAACAGTTGACATCGGAAACCTTTGCGGATGTCGAAATCGATGATCCGTATCTGTATCAAACGTTGTATGAGAAAGAGACGTTGCCGGTCGAACTGACGGAACGGCTCGACGTCAATCAAGTCTGTTTTCGGAATGTCTCGTTTGCAGGACTGGTCTTTGAGCGGGCTTCATTTGAAAATGTCCGTTTTGAACAATGTGACCTGACAGGATGTCAGTTTCAGGACAGTCGTTTTCATCGGGTTGTTTTTGAGGATTGCCGCCTGACCGGAATTCATTTTGAGTCGAACACGATCGATCACGTAACAATCAAAGACTGTCAGGCCAATTACGCCCAAGTCATCCGGACGGCGTTGCGTCATGTCACACTGGAACAGACATCGATGCGGGAAAGTCATTTCTTTGAAATGAAGCCAATCGATTTCCGACTGCATGAAGTTGATTTGTCGGAAAGTCAATGGGTCGAGACGGCATTAAAAGGACTGGATTTGCGACAAGCCGACTTATCCGGCATCACGATTGATCCACGCTTTTTGCCGGGGGCCATCGTTACGGAAAGCCAGGCTATCACCTTTGCCCGGTTACTCGGACTCGTCATTCCAAGTCATGGTTAACCAGTAAAAAAAAACGAAGTCCACTGTCCCCGTCATATTCGGGAGAGTGGACTTCGTTTCGTTTAAAAGGAAATGGTTTCACCGTCATCCGGGATGAGAAAATGAGCGGACAGATGGTGGGCGGCCAGAAAATCAGCAATCATATCACGGCGCAACAGGCAATGGTTGACCGACTCGAGGTGAGAGACGATGATGGTCGCTTCAGCCGCCGCCTGATGAACAGCCAGCAAATCACGCTGGGACATCGTAATCGGTTCGCCGGTCAAAAATTGTGCCGCGCCGCTGTTGACGATGATGATGTCAGGCGCATGCTGCTCGATTGCCGTCTCAACTTCTTCACACCAAATCGTGTCACCGGCGATGTAAAGTGTCGGTTCGTCCGGGTGCGTCAAGACGAGACCGGAGACGGTGCCCATCCGTTGACCGATTTCCCCGACACCGTGCCGGCCTGACGTATGGTAAACGCGGATATCACCGAGCGCCAGTCCGTTTTCAAACAACGAGACGTTCGTGAATCCGGCTTCGCGGATTGTCGCTGCATCCGCCTGGTTTTGTGCATACAGCGGAATCTGTTTCGGCAGAATTTCTTTTGCTGTCTCATCAAAATGATCGGCATGGAGGTGGGTGACGAAAATCGCATCCGGATCAAGCAGTGTCGAGACATCAACGGGCAAGTCGACGAGCGGATTCGGAACGGCGTTCGGCGTCTCTCCGAACGGCGGAAGAGATCCTTTTTTACCGAGAAACGGATCGATCAAAAATACTTGATTGGCATAGGTGACGACGAGTGTTGCATTACGGATCTGTTGAATATCCACGGGCAGTCTTCCTTTCGGGTTGGGAATGTTTCACTGTTCGTTCATTTCCCATTCAGACGCCGTGTTAATCATATTTGATCGTCGATGGTTTTCGGGAGCAGCTTCTCCATCGCCAGGACGTCCACATAATATCCGTTGAGCATACCTTGTTCCTTAAACGTTCCGACAATCCGGAAGCCGGACCGGATGTACAGTTTTTGACCGATTTTGTTAAAGGGGAACGTAAACAGAATCAACTTATGGAAACCTTGTGTAATCGCGTGTTCTTCGATGACATGTAACAGCTGACGCCCGATGCCCTGTCCGCGATGGGTCCGGGTGATGTAGATCGACAGTTCACCGACGGATTGATAGACGGGACGAGGGTTATAAGGGTCAAGTGAGATGAAGCCAAGAATCGTTGTTCCTTCATACGCCACAAAACCGGCATAACGGGGTGTCCGTTCCCGATACCAGTCTTCCATGAAAGACAATTCCTTCGTATCCGTTTCAAGCGTCGCGATCCGGTCTTCGATGCCTTCGTTATAGATGGCAAGGATGTCTTTTAAATCGTCTTCCTTAACAGGGCGAATCATCATACACGTGACCTCCAGTTAAAATAAGTCTTTTCTTCATTATATAGGAGGAAGGGGAAACAAGCGGTATGTTTGTAGGATAGGAATAGGACCGAAAAAACAGACGGCCGGATGATTCGGACCGTCTGTCTTCAGGATATTTTCTTAGTTTGCTGTTTCAATCGGATCCTTCTCATAAATCGGAACCCAGCCGTCCGTTGTCACGAAAATCCGGACCGCCACAACTTTTCGATCCTCTTGGAGCGTGAAGTAATGGCGTGTGTTGACTGGTACGGAAATCAAATCACCCGGGTTCAACTCAATGTTGTAATAGCCGACTTCGTCATCCTGGATCGCAAACACACCGTGCCCGCTGACGATGAACCGGACTTCGTCATCCGTATGGTGATGCTCCTTTTGGAAGTTGACGAGCAACTCATCCAAGTTCGGTGTTGCGTCAGACAGGGAGATGATATCAGCCGTCTGATAACCGCGTCGTTCCGAAACATCGGTGATTTCCGGTTGGAATGTATCAAGGATCGTTTGTTTGTCCGCATCCGTCAACGTGTACGTATCGACCAGTTCTACCGGGAGCTTCGAGACATCCCATTGTTCGTACAGGACACCACGTGAAACGAGAAAAGCAGATACCTCGTTTTGATCCGTATACCGTTCGTTTGTTTTTTGGAAAAGTACTGTTGCCATTGTAAATTCCTCCTTTTAATAAATCGCCTGTCGGCACGTTTGCAGTTTTAAAGTGTAGCTGAACAAAAATTCAAAGGCTTCCAACTGTTTTTTGGCTTCAAAAGCAGTCGGTGCCCAGACGGTGATCCCGTGATTGCGAATCAAAACGGCGCCGCTTTCGGTCCGGATGTGTTTGGCAAAGTCAGCGGCAAGAGTCGGGATGTCGGCATGATTCGTGATGATCGGCACGATGACTTCCGCATCTTCTTCCCAACGGCCGAGTGCTTTGATGATTTCCTGACCGCGGAACCGGATTTCCCCGCGGTCTCCGTACAGTTCCGAAATAACGTTGTTGTCGACGGTATGGACATGAAGCGAGCAGCCGGCTGTCGTCCGGTTAAACACTTCGACATGCAGCAACGTCTCGGCGGAAGGACGTCCGTTTTGCTCGTCGCCGATCAATTGACCGGTCGCGTCGACATGGACAAAATCGTCCGGCGTGTCTTGCCGTTTATCTTTCCCGCTTGCCGTCACAAGAAATTCCGTCGGACTGCTGTTTGTCCGAATAGCGAGGTTACCGCTTGTACCGGGAAACCAGTCCCGCGCTGCGAACTCTTGTTTGATGGCGCGGAGTTCTTCGTATCGTGTCAAAAATGTCATGCGTACACCTCCGTTGTCTGCAGATGATCCACAATGTCGTAAAATGTTTCAAACGGCGTGTACGGAATACCGTGCTGTTCGCACAGCGTAATCAGATAATCGCGGGCATAGACATGATCCGCTTGTTTCGCTAGTTCAAAATCCGTCACGGAGTCACCGATCGCGACGATGATATCGCCATCCTGCTTGAGCTTCCGGGCAATCGACGTTTTACAACACCCGCATTGATTGTTGCATGCTGCATCGCAAGTGTGCGGCCACTCAATACGAATCGTCTCCCCTCTGAAGTCACTGCCGTTGCAGTAAATCGCTTCATCTGTCAGTAACTCTTGAAGAATCGGTTGGACAAAAAAGTCGATTCCGCCGCTGACGATCGCAAAGTCAATCCCGTTCGATTTGGCAAAGGCGAGTAAGGTCTTAAAGCCGGGACGGATGACAGCCCGCTGTTCCAAAAAATCAATATAGTCCTGTTTGCGATCCGAGGGGAGCAACCGGAACATCTGTCCGACACCGGACTGGATGGACAATGATTGATCGAGGACACCTTTTTTCAACGGTTCAAACGCTTCCGGGGGAGCGAATTCTGTCATCAACGCAATGATATTGTCGTGTTCAGTCACGGTCCCGTCAAAGTCACATAAAATCCGGATCGTCATTTCGTAATCCCCCAGGCGTCGAGGGCGACCCGAAGCTCTTCCTGCCGCGTTGCGGCACTCGTCAAAGATTCACCGGCAAGTGCTGCGTCGAGGGCCTGACGGAAAGCGAGCACACCGGCCGCCGCGCCCTGCGGATGACCGTGAACGCCGCCACCGGCATTGATGACGGAATCAGTCCCGAAATCATGAACGAGCTGAGCGACGAGACCGGGATGAATGCCTGCCGAGGGAACCGGAAGAATCGTCTTCGTTTCTCCGATCCGTGTCGCTTCGACGGCAATTCCGCGCGCCAAGTCTTTGGCGAGGGCGACGTTTCCGTAAGGCGACGGGAACAACGTCAAATCGGCACCGGCCAGCCGCGGTAAAGTCCCTAGTAAAACAGGGGCTGCAATGCCGTATTCGGGGCTTGCGATTAAGGCTCCGCTTAAGGCCGGATGATTAAAGATCGGAACGGAAATGTCCGGATCAGCCGCCAATTCGCGCAGGACATCGAGTCCATATGTAAACGTATTGAGCAGGAAAGCGGTCGCACCGGCTTCGATCAAACGTTTCGCCTGATCCTTTAAGCCGAAGACGGGACCACTCAACGTAATCGCGTAAAGCGCCCGTTTGCCGGTTTTTTCATAATGGGCATTCAGGACTTCACGTCCGATCCGTGCCCGGTCAAGTGCCGGTGTCAACGGATTGTCGTATAGAATCTCATCATCTTTGACGAGATCGATGCCGCCCGCGAGCTGCGCTTCGAGTTGTTCCCGCAAAAAGGTGAGGTCCCGACCGATGACGCCTTTAAAGATGCTCATCAACAGAGGACGGTCGTGGACTTGAATCAATTGACGGACGCCCTCGATGCCGAATTTGGCGCCGGGGAAGTCAGTGGTGAATGAAGCCGGAAGCTGTAAATCTGTTAATTTGATTTGTCCGTCGAGCGACAGTTTGCCGAAGACTGTCGTTAAGATTGCTGAAAAGTCACGGGAGACGTTGTGTTCCGGATAACGGATCGTGATGTAGCCTTTTCCGTCGTGTTCTTCCGTATGAACAACTTGTCCTTTGAACGATTCAAGCTGCTGTTGTTCCAAATGATTTAAATCGGTCCACGAACCAACGGTCAAACCGAGCGCGATTTGTTCTGCCCGTTTTGGTAACTGATCCGTCGTTCCGAGTTGGTAGGTTGCGGTAATATACGTCATATCGACTGTCTCTCCCTTGTTGAAGAATACAAAAATGGTCCCTCGTCAATGACAAGAGACCATGAAAAATTGCGCGTGGACTCTTATCTGTCAGCGTAATAGCTGCAAGAATTAGCACCGTGCCAAGTGGTCGGTTGCTGCGACATCGTAGGGCTCGTCCCTCCGTCTGCTCTTGATAAGAATTGGATGAAATTGTGAAATCTAATTGCAATTTTTACATGAGATTCGTCACTTGTCAAACTATATTTTGAAAATTTATTTTTTTGAAAATACTTCTTCTATAGACGGTTCCGTTTTTGAAGCCACTTCACTAAAAAATGGAATTGACAGACGGCTAGCAACGCACGTAGTATTCAAATCAACATCAATCACACGACAACTACATATGACTCTTATCGTGAGTTGGCAGAGGGAATTGGCCCGAAGACGCCGCAGCAACCGACCATCCGGCACGGTGCTACATCCAACAGACATTCGTCTGAGAGATAAGAGGACGGAATATTCTGCCGCGCCTCTTTTCTTTGACGAAAAGAGGCGTTTTTTCGTGTGATCACCAAGGAGGAAAACAGAATGGGGTATCAAGCATTTACAGTACAGGACGCGATTGAACGGGTCCGGACAATTGGTTTGATCGGCAATGAACCGGTGACGGCAGAAGAAATCGGCGACGGGAATTTAAATCTCGTTTTCCGGATTCAGGCAGGAGAAAAACGACTGATTTTAAAGCAGGCGTTACCATATGCGAAAGTCGTCGGCGAAAGCTGGCCGCTGTCGCTCGAACGGGCCTGGATTGAACAATCGGCCCTAAAAGAATTCGCGAAAGTCGCCGTTCCGTTCGTCCCGCATGTCTACCATGCGAGCAAAGAAGAAGCATTCACAGTGATGGAAGATTTGTCGCACCTGACAATCGTCCGGGGCGGACTGCTTGAAGGGGAGGAGTATCCGTTGCTCGCGGAACACATCGGTTCGTATTTGGCGCGGACGCTGTTTTATACATCGGATTTTGCACTTGGACCGGTCGCAAAAAAACAAGTGGCGCGTAACTACTATAATCCGGATCTCTGTGATATCACGGAAAAATTAATCTTTACGGATCCGTTTTATGACGCGGAAACGAATGCGATTGAAGCAGGACTCGAAGCGGAGGTCGCCCGGATTTGGAACGACGCGGAGCTGAAACGGGAAGTCGCGAAGCTTGAAGCATTGTTCATCACGAAGGGCGATGCGTTATTGCACGGGGACTTACATACCGGAAGTATTTTTGCTTCAGCCGATGAAACAAAAGTCATCGATCCCGAGTTCGCCTTTTACGGACCGTTCGGTTTTGATGTCGGACAATTCATCGCGCATCTCTGCTTTGCCGCGTATCCGAACTATGCCGAGTTGCGGGAAGCACGGGTCAAGGATATCGACACGTTTTGGCTGACCTTTGCTTCGACGTTCAAAGCGTTATGGGAACGGGAAGCCGCCGAACCGTTCCGTTCAGCGGACGGGCTTGTTGACGATGTCCTCAGCACGATTTTACAGGACGCACTTGGCTTTGCCGGTTGTGAATTGATCCGACGGACGATCGGACTCGCACCGGTCGCCGACCTTGAGAGCATCACTGATGAAACAGAGCGACTCGAGCGGAAACGGCATGCGTTACGTCTTGGAGTGGCACTGATCAAACGCCGGACCGAATGCAAGACGTTCACTGATTTACGAAACTTCGATTTGACGGAGGAACTCAGCCGATGAGCCGATTCGTTCAGAGCATCATCTATGAAAACCGGACGGTGACGATTTTGGATCAGACCCGTCTTCCGGAAGAAGAACATTATGAAATCATTCATGACTTGGCGCAGGCGATTGACGCCATCAAACAATTACGGGTCCGCGGCGCACCGGCCATCAGTCTGTTCGGCGGATTCGTCCTCGTTCAGGAAGCGTTTCGGACGACAGGGACGCTGACTGAAGCAAAACAGGGGCTGTTGACGGTGTCGGCACAATTACTTGCGACCCGTCCGACGGCGGTCAATCTACGAAATGTCCTTGATGAGCTGAATCAGCTGATCGTTTCAGCTACGACGCTAAAAGAACTGCCGATACGTCTCGAACAAAAGGCATTGGAACTTTATACGACGGATGCCAAGACATCCCGTCAAATCGGGGTTCATGCACTGGAATTGTTCGAGTCCGGTGATCGGGTACTGACGATTTGTAATGCCGGATCAATTGCGACAGCAGCTTACGGAACGGCGCTCGCTCCGTTTTATCTTGCGAAAGAACAGGGGATTCCGCTCGCGGTTTATGCTTCGGAAACGCGGCCGCTCCTGCAGGGAGCGCGCCTGACGACGTGGGAACTGCAACGGGCCGGAATTGACGTGACCTTGATTACCGACAATATGGTCGCCCATACGATCAAGGAAAAGCAGATCACCGCCATCATCGTCGGAGCGGACCGGATTACCCGGAACGGCGATACCGCCAATAAGATCGGAACGTTTCAGCTGGCCTTGCTGGCCCGTGCGTTTGGCATTCCGTTTTACGTTGCCGCACCGCTCTCGACGTTCGATTTTACGAGCCTGTCAGGAGACGAGATCGAGATTGAAGAACGCGATGCACGTGAAGTGACACAACTTGCCGGAAAAGCGACGGCACCGGCCGGCGTAGCAGTCTTTAATCCGGCATTTGATGTGACACCGCATGAATTGATCACGGCGATCATTACGGAACTCGGAGTCATCGAGCATCCTTCCGTAGAAACGATTGAACAAATGGTTGGACAGCAAACAAACTAAACAGACAGGGGAGATCGAGATGAAAAAATTAGCATTGGCTGTACTTGCACCAGCGGTCTTACTGGCTGCTTGCGCGAATAGTGAAGCAACACCGGCGAAAAAAATCAGCGGTGTACCGGAAGGCGTTCAGGGAGGCGTTAAAATTGCCGTCATCCGGAATCTTGCGTCCGACGACCATACGAAACAGTTTTTGGACGGGGCCCGTTCGGAAGGGGAAGCGCTTGGTTTTCAAGTCAACACGTTCATTTCGGAAGGCAATGACGTCAAGTTTAAGGAGCTGGTCGCCCAAGCCGTCCAACAGGACTATGACGGATTGATCATCTCGCACGGCAAAGAGGATTATGCCTATGACATGATCAAACCGGCCATCGACAAAGGCATCAAAGTCGTGACATTTGATACGGTGACGAAGAAAAAAGACCAGACATTAAAAGGTATCACAGAGACATTCCAGGATGACCATAAACTGGCCCAGCTGTCGCTCGATGAAGTGACGAAAGTGAAGGACGACAAGCCGGTCCGTGTCATCAAACTATGGTTTGGTCCGGGTTTTGCCCCGCTTGACCGCCGTCAGGAAATCTACAAAACGTATGAAGCGGACGGCAAAATCAAGACGCTTGAAACCGTCGGACCCACGAACTTCCAGGATGTCCAAGGGGATATTGCGACGAAGATGAACGCGATTCTCGCCAAGTACCCGAAGGGCAGCATCGATGCCGTTTGGGGCGCCTGGGATGAAGTCGCCAAAGGAGCTTATAAGTCTTTAAAAGACAACAAGCGTCAGGAAATTCCGCTGATTTCGGTCGATGTCTCGAATCAGGACATCAATCTGATGCGTGAAAAGGGCAGTAACTGGGTCTCAACGAGTGCCGTTGATCCGCATTTAATCGGGCAGACGGATATGCGCCTGCTTGCGAAAAAGCTGGCCGGCGAAAAAACACCGGATAGTTTTGATCTCGATGCCAAACTGGTCGAACAAAAAGCACTCAAGGCGGATACGACGATGTACAATCTCGATACCATCATCAAAGGCTGGAGTACATCCGAAAAATTCAATGAGCCGTGGATGGATCAGTTGCGGAAAGCGAATGACGGGAAATGACGCCTCCGGTGAACGAACAACGACTGGAAATGCGGGGGATTTCAATGGAATTCCCCGGTGTCAAGGCGCTGGATGACGTTGACTTTTCCGTGAAACGCGGGGAAATCCACGCACTTGTCGGAGCGAACGGAGCCGGTAAATCAACGCTGATGAAAGTCTTGGCCGGCGCCTATGCGTCATACGAAGGAACGATTTTGTTCGACGGTGTACCGCTTGCGATTGATTCACCAAATGCCGCAAAACGGGCCGGGATTGAAATCGTTTATCAGGAAGTAGATACGGCACTAGTCGGTTATTTGACCGTGGCGGAAAATATCTGCCTCGATGTGCTGACGAACGGACAGCTGAAAGGGTTCATCAGACGGCAGCGGTACGAGGAAATAGCCGAACGTGCTTTACGGAAACTGAAAGCATCAATTGATGTCCGGCAGCGGGTCAGCGAACTGCGACTGGCCGAAAAACAACTGGTCTTGATTGCCCGAGCCTTAGTCCAGGAAAGCCGGTTCCTGATATTGGATGAGCCGACCGCCCCGCTCAGCGGACGGGAAACGGAGCAACTGTTCCGGATCATTCGTGAGCTCGCAGAGGAGGAACAACTGGGCGTCATCTTCATTTCCCACCGGCTTCAGGAACTATTTGAGATTTGCGAATCCATTTCTGTCATGCGGGACGGCAAGTTGGTGTCACGTCAGCTTCTTGCCGGACAAACAAAGGAAACCGTCGTCGAACAGATGCTGGGCCGGCGTCTGCGGCAATCGAAACGGGAAGCGCGTCCGGCAGGCGCACCCTCACTCGAACTCGATCGGATCACGGTCACCGGACAGCTCAACCAGGTTTCCTTAACGGTCCGTGCCGGAGAAGTAATCGGCATTGCGGGACTCGTCGGTGCCGGTAAGACGGAACTGTGTAAAACGATTTTCGGATCGATTCCGGTCACTGCGGGATCGATTCGTCTGCATGGAGAAACACGACACGTCCGTTCGCCTTATGATGCAGTCCGGCTCGGTATAGGACTTGTGCCGGAAGAACGGCGGAAAGAAGGGATTTTAGTCGCGGATCCGATTGAACAAAATATGACGGCGGCCAGCCTCAAACAATTCGTCAACCGATTCGGGTTTGTAGAGAAGAAAAAAGAACGGGCAGCGGCAAACCGGATCGTACAGCAACTGTCGATTAAAGTCAGTGATACCCGACAACGTGCCGCTGAGTTGTCCGGTGGTAACCAGCAAAAAGTTGCCATCGGGAAATGGTTGCTGGCCGACGCTTCCGTCCTCGTATTGGATGAACCGACAAAAGGGGTCGATGTCGGGGCGAAAGCGGAAATTTTCCAAGTGATTGATCAACTGGCAGCAGAACGGAAAGCCGTCATCTATGCCTCGAGTGAACTGGATGAACTGCTGGCAGTGACCGACCGGATTTATGTCATGTATGACGGACAGATCGTATTCGAGGCGACCACTTCGGAAACAACCGAAGAACAATTATTGTGGTATGCAACAGGAGGACAACAACATGAATGATGTATTGCACGAACCGGCTGCACAGCCGGAAGCGCCGCGAACAGCAGCGGGAAAACCGGTGCTGCGTTTCTTGAATGACTGGGGCATCGTCCTCGCGATTCTTGCACTGATCCTGTTTTTTTCCATGACGGCACCGAACTTTTTACAGGGGACGAACCTCGTCAACATTTTACGAAGTATCTCGATTGTCACGATCATCGCCATCGGCTTGACGGTTTCGTTGACAGTCAACGGGTTTGACTTATCCGTCGGTTCGACCGCGACGTTTGCCAGTTCACTAGTCGTCTCGTTTTTTGTCTGGTACAGTCTGCCGCTCGGCGTATCGATTGGTCTGGCTCTCGTGATTGCCTTGGCGGTCGCACTCGTCAACATTCTGTTAATCGTGAAGTTCAAGATTCCGGATTTGTTCGCAACGCTTGCGACGATGTTCATTTTTGAAGGTGTCGCGATGACGTATACCGGCGGCGGCTCGATCAGTGCCGGGATGCCACGTCTTGACGGGACACCAACGGTCGGACTGATCCCGGAATCGTTCTTAAAAATCAGTCAGGCGCCTTGGATCATCCTCATAATGCTTGTCGTCGTAGCGGTGACACATGTCTTTTTGAACCACACACGGCACGGACGTTTTTTGTATATCATCGGTGGAAATCCGGAAGCAGCGCATCTGACGGGAATCCGGGTGAACCGGTATCGCGCAGTCGCGTATCTGATTGCCGGATTACTGGCGGCCGTTGGCGGTATTTTACTGGCGTCACAAGTCGGTTCTTCCCAAATTAACGCCGGATCGGGTTATTTGATGCCGGCTGTCGCAGCAGCCTTCATCGGTTCCTCATTTGCCGGCCAAGGGAAACCGAATGCGCTCGGCACACTCGTCGGTGCCTGTCTCGTCGGAATTCTCGAGAATGGACTCGTCATGTTATCGGTACCATATTATTCCCTAAACATCATCAAAGGCGCCGTCCTGGCGATTGCTTTAGCGTCGACCTATTACCGTTTCAAAAAAAATTAAAAAAAGTGGTTTAAGTTCTAATATAATCGGTAATATTCAGTATATGAAAGGATGGTGATGCACATGAATGATTATCAATGTATAGGGAACGATCGCATGTCGCTTCGAGAAGAAGAGGATCACCGGACTTGACGGACGCAACATGACAATAGACACGAAGTGATTCGTGTTTTACGTGCAGATTGCACGGCTCAAGAACGGTTTACGATATGTGATCGTTCCTGAAAGCAGGAAGGGGGAGTCGCGAACAGCGGCGCCCCCTTTTGTGCGTATTCAGCTACCCCCATGCCTTTAAAAGCATTGAAAAATATGAGATGATATAAAAAGTCAGAAAATTCAACTACTAAACAGCAAGGGGCCAGACAATGCGAACATATACGAAGGAGATTCAAGCGATCATCGACAACGTAGAAAAAGTCATTATCGGAAAAGAGAATGTCATTACACAATCTTTAGCCGCGTTACTTGCCGGAGGTCACGTCTTACTGGAAGACGTACCGGGTGTCGGGAAAACGATGCTCGTTCGTGCATTCAGCCGTTCGATCGGTTTGACATTTAAGCGTGTCCAATTCACACCTGATCTGCTGCCGTCCGATTTGACGGGGGTTTCGATGTACAACCAGAAGACGAGTCAATTTGAGTATCGCCCGGGTCCTTTGATGGGAAACATTGTCCTGGCAGATGAAATCAACCGGACCTCACCGAAAACACAATCAGCCTTACTCGAAGGGATGGCGGAAGCGAACGTAACGGTGGATGGAGAAATTCACACGCTTCCTAATCCCTTTTTTGTCATGGCGACCCAAAATCCGATTGAACACGAGGGGACCTATCCGCTTCCGGAAGCCCAACTCGACCGGTTTTTAATTAAGGTCAAGATGGGGTATCCCGATTTTCAACAGGAGATGAAGCTGCTGACACGGTTCGAGCGGGATGAACCGATCGAGACGCTGGAGTCCGTCATCACACGCGACGAATTGTTACGGATGAAAGAAGACGTCAAGGCTGTGCATGTCTCGCAACCGGTCAAAAAATATATCGTTCATTTGGTTCAGGCGACCCGGACCCATGCCTCGCTTTATCTCGGAGCCAGTCCACGATCTTCGATTGCCCTGATGAAAGTGGCACAAGCGTGGGCGTATATGGAAGGACGGTCCTTCGTCTTACCGGATGACGTCAAGGAACTGCTGACTCCCGTACTCTCGCACCGTTTGATCTTAACGGCGGATGCCCGCTATCATGGGCAGACGGCAGAACGAATTCTGGAACAAGTGAAAAAAGAAGTCGCCGTGCCGATCCAGCAAGACGTGGAGTCCTTATGACAAAATGGCAAATCGGTTGGCGTTACGCCGTCTTGCTGATTACAGTCACAGCTCTGTGGATCTATGCCCGGATTGACGGCGGAAACGTCGCTTCACTGTTGGTTTATATCATGGCAGGGTTAACCGTCTACTGGACGCTGTTTTTGATCTGGCCGGTCACACAAGCAATCGCGACGCGGGAAGTTTCAAATAAGATGTTGATTGCCGGAACCGATCTTCCGGTTTCACTTCGAGTCCGGCGGAAATATCCGTTTCTCATCGGTGCCGTCGATGTCACGGAAGCCGTACCGGACACACTCAGTGAAGAACCGCTCGATATCCGGCATCCGCTCCGGGCACATTACCGGAAAGTCGAGCACATCGATTATCTGATTCCTTCCATCCGCCGGGGACTGTATCAAATTCCCGGCTGTGTGCTCGAAATCCGTGATCCGTTCGGCTTGTTCATGCGGAAAAAACTCTATCCGGTCGAAACGTATCTGGCCGTCGAACCGGCTCGGTTAGCGGTTCAACTGCCGCATGAGGATGATCGCGGCGACGGCGGGATTTCACCCGTCTCCCTGGATCTCCGGCAATCCTCCTTTACGGTCGTTGGTGTCCGTGAGTACGTCAGCGGAGACCGGATGAATCAGA
Organism: Exiguobacterium sp. s145; assembly: GCF_018618835.1. Lineage (NCBI taxonomy): Bacteria > Bacillati > Bacillota > Bacilli > Caryophanales > Exiguobacterium > Exiguobacterium sp. s145. Next base: position 18,193 of record NZ_JACSMV010000030.1, read on the forward strand.
TTGACTGGAAATCGACCGCGAAACGCCAAGGATTGATGACGAAAACGTTTGAGCGGGAACAGGAACGCGAGACGACGATCGTCTTTGACGAAGGAACCGTCAGCGATGAAAACTTTGAAAAAAGTATTTCCATGCTGGCTGCCGCAACGGATCAATTGAATAAACGTCATCTGAATTACCGGATTCATCTCGTCGGACATGGTGTGCAGTCGTTGTCGTTGCCGCTTGAAGGCGCAAAACTGACGCATTACCTGATGACGGCGCAACCGAGCCGGACCCGGTCGTTCATTGAATCCTGGGAATACTCTTCCAAAGCGTTACGACTGAGCGGAAATGTCCTGTTCATCACACCGGACCTTGAATCCAACAATGAAATGTGGATTTCGAAAATCCGGCAGGAAGCAAGCGTTCATGTCTATACACCAGAGAGGAGGACGACCGGATGATGCGACGACTGATTTGGAATCTGCTCGCCGGACTGCTGTTCGCGAGTTTCATGCCGCCGCTGCTTGAGCTGACGACGTTTGAGAGTGTCATTCCGTTTCTGCCGCTTCTGTTGACACCACTTTTGCTGTCGCATGTCCGACGCAGTTGGTTTTTACTCGGCAGTTTACTGGCATTGCTCGTTTCGTTCTACTTGATTTTGATTCCCGGCGAAGCACCGTGGAACCTGTTCCGTGAAATTACCGGCGACATCAACCGTGTCATCAACGGTGAATTACCGGGACGTCCGGCTTTTGCGTTCTCGATCGGACTGATCAGTTTCCTGATCGGCTATCTGGCGCGGCGGACGTTTCCGAACCGCGGATTCGTCTTCGGACTGGCACTTGGCGTCATCGGTTTTATTGCCTATTGCGACACGTGGACGGATTACTCCGGTGAACAGTTCATCATCTATCCGATTGTGCTGGCTCTGTTTTTGTTATATGCGACAGAAGTCAGTGAACGGCCGATGGCGTCTTATGTCCGTCCGTTCAGCGCCTTGCTGATCATCGGAGCGACGGTGGTTGCCGCAGTTCAGAGTCCCGTCATCAATGCAACATGGCAAGACAGCTGGTATGACTGGACTGACGGTTTTGAGAGTGAGGGCACGTCGTCGAGCCAGATTCAAAAAGTCGGATACGGCAACAACGACGAACAGTTGGGCGGTCCGTTCCAGATGGACGACCGGGAAGTCTTTCAGGTCGAAAGTGAAGGCAGCCGTTACTGGCGTGTCGAGACAAAAGACGTCTATACCGGCAAAGGCTGGGTCCTGTCGAAATCGGAACCGGAAGTCGATGCGCGGGGATTCTTCTCGCATTTCGGAGACGATGTCAAGACACGGGAGGAACAGGCGACATTTGAGCTGTCACGGGAATTGCCGTTTGTCCCGTATAACGGGGACAATGTCCGGTTAACTGTGGATAAACAACGCCAAAATCTGTTGATCGATCCGGAAAATCAAAAGGTCTCATACCTGGATGACGCGGAACGTCAGCAAAATTATCAGATTCAATACACCTATCCGTTATTTACGGAGGAATTGCTTCAGACGGATGAACCGATTACGTTGTCCGAGATGGAGCAGGACCGGTATTTGCAGCTACCGGATACGTTGCCGAACCGCGTCCGCGATCTCGCGACAGAGATTGTCGCGGATGAAGACAGCCCGTGGGATAAAGCAAAGGCGATCGAAAATTATTTCGAACAGGAAAACTTCGAATACAATACGGAAGAAGTTGCCGTGCCAAAAGAAAATCAGGATTATGTCGATCAATTTTTATTTGAGACGAAACTCGGTTACTGTGATAATTTCTCGACGTCCGCAACCGTGTTGTTACGTGCCGCCGGTCTGCCGGCCCGCTGGGTAAAAGGATTTACGGGTGGCGAATCGGATGTCATCGGGGCAGCCGTGACGAGTTATACGGTCCGCAATAAAAATGCTCATTCCTGGGTCGAAGTGTATATCGAAGGTCCGGGTTGGGTCCCGCTTGAGCCGACCGTCAGTTTTGACGGAGCCGGGCAATATACAATCGATCAGGAAACGAACAATGAAACCGAACAACCCAATCCGCAGCGTGATACGGAGACGGATACCGAAACAGCAACACCGAACCGTCCGCAGGAAAATCTGCTCGATGAAGAACAGACCACAACAGCGGCGCAAACTGAGCAACAGTCGTTCCCGGTTTGGCCGGTCGTCATTGCCATCGTCGGACTGGTCTTCCTCTATCTGTTCCGGAAACCGTTAATCCGAACAGCGGCGATTTTATTCTTCCGCAATCAAGTCGGTCGACCGGAAGGATTCAAGCGGATGTACCGCTTCTTGTTACGCCGGCTCGATAAACAAGGGTTCCACTACAAAGACGGCCGGACATTGACAGAACTGGCGCAAGAGGTCGACGGCTATTACGAAACGTATGCGATGCGCCCGTTGACGGATGCCTATGAACGGATGGTTTACGGCGGTGAATCCTTATCCGCTGACAAAAAACGTGAATATTTCGAAAATATCATTCGACGGATAGAGGGTTGATATTTTCGAATTGATACAGTTACAATGGGAACAACGTAAATCATACATGCATCTCCTTTGTATATACTCGCGAATATGGCGTGAGAGTCTCTACCGGGTCACCTTAAACGACCTGACTATGAAGGAGCAGACCCTTCGTATACACTTTTTTGTGAAGCGGCCTGCTCTTTTTCCATTTATCTATGGGGGAAGAGTGGGCTTTTTTCATCGGGGTACGCATGAAATTGGAAAGGCGGGAATAGATTTGGAAGCACATTTGGACCAAGAAATGATCCTCGTCCTCGACTTTGGAGGTCAGTACAATCAATTGATCACACGCCGCATTCGTGATCTCGGAGTTTACAGTGAACTGCATTCGCATAAGATCACTGCAGCGGAAGTAAAAGACATCGCACCAGCCGGTATCATCTTCTCCGGGGGACCACGGAGTGTCTACGCAGAAGACGCGTACCGCTGTGATCCAGAAATCTTTGACCTCGGCATTCCGATTTTCGGAATTTGTTACGGTATGCAATTGATGTCGCAACACTTTGGTGGAACGGTTGAACGCGCCGGACACCGCGAGTACGGAAAAGCGACGTTGACACTCAACGATCCATCGCCGATGTATGCGAACCTCCCGCTCGAACAGACGGTTTGGATGAGCCACAGTGACCTCGTCACATCGGTACCAAACGGTTTCGTCGTCGATGGAACAAATGTCTCGTGCCCAATTGCTTCAATCAAAAACGAAGAGCTAAAGATGTACGGCGTCCAGTATCATCCGGAAGTCAACCATACGATGTTCGGTAAAGAACTCTTGAAAAACTTCCTCTTCGAAGTCTGTCAGTGTACGGGCGACTGGTCGATGGAAAACTTCATCGAAATCGAAATCGCAAAAATTAAAGAAGAAGTCGGCGATAAAAAGGTCCTTTGCGCCCTTTCAGGCGGTGTTGATTCATCTGTCGTCGCGGCACTCATTCACGCAGCAATCGGTGACCAGTTGACATGTATGTTCGTCGACCACGGTCTCTTGCGTAAAGGGGAAGCCGAAAGTGTCATGAAAACATTTGCGGATCACTTCCACATGAACGTCATCAAGATTGACGCGCAGGACCGCTTCCTCAACAAGTTAAAAGGCGTTTCGGATCCGGAGCAAAAACGAAAAATCATCGGGAACGAATTCGTTTATGTATTCGACGAAGAAGCGTCGAAGCTGACGGATATGGACTTCCTGGCTCAAGGAACGCTTTATACGGATATCATCGAAAGCGGAACAGATACGGCCCAAACGATTAAATCACACCACAACGTTGGTGGATTGCCGGAAGACATGCAGTTCAAGTTGATCGAACCGATCAACACGCTGTTCAAGGACGAAGTCCGCGAACTCGGAAAAGAACTCGGTTTGTCGGACGAAATCGTCTGGCGTCAGCCGTTCCCGGGACCAGGTCTCGGGATCCGTGTCCTCGGTGAAATCACAGACGAGAAACTTGAAATCGTCCGCGAATCCGATTTCATCCTCCGTGATGAAATCAAAAAAGCCGGTCTTGAACGCGAAATCTGGCAGTACTTCACAGTCTTGCCGCCGCTTCGTTCAGTTGGTGTCATGGGTGACGAGCGGACATACGACTATGCCGTCGGAATCCGTGCCGTTACATCAATCGACGGGATGACATCGGACTGGGCACGCATCCCGTGGGACGTGCTCGAGAAGATTTCTGTCCGGATCGTCAACGAAGTTCAGAACGTCAACCGCGTCCTGTACGATGTGACGTCGAAACCACCTTCAACGATTGAGTGGGAGTAAGAACTAGACCTACTGAGGGGATTTGTCTCATGAAGCCTGTCCTACCAACGTGTTAAAGGACACAGGTGAAAGGAAATCCGTTTCACCTTCAACAATTGTATTTCAAAATGAAGCTCTCTTTTGTTCACATGATTTGTGAATGAAAGGGAGCTTTTTTCGCGACTAAAATCATGGAACTGTTGAGTGACGTCAAACTGAACCAACAAATTCTAAGGAGTAAAATAAGACACACCGAGCTGTGTATCGTACAGTTGATATAATATGAAGTCAGTAATGAAATGGAATAGGTGGCGAACCACTATGATTGATTGGACATGGCCTGAAGTTGATCGATTAGAGCATCAAGAGAATTGGAATGAAGCAAAAGAATATCTTATAAAAGCATGGCAACAAAATCCGACGGACTTAAAAACGACTGTACGACTTGGCTTTTTTTGTTGGTATGTCGTAGTCGAACAAGGGCCGCTTGGGATTACAGATGCAGATATAGATACGGATGAATTAGAGTCTGTGTTGACTGAAGTGACAAATTTCGGTTTGGCTCATTTTATAACGCATGAAGATTTTCTCTGGTGTTTTGGTTATATGATTTCCATGTTTCCTTATTACTTTGGAGACTATGAACAGTGGGAAGAAAAAGGGATTTCCATGTTAAAGCATGCTTATGAATTGTATCCTGAGGAACCTATATATAAATATTCTTACTTAGGATCTTTCACGAATACTTATCGAACACGTCGAACACGTAAGAATGAATTAAAGCGGGTAAAACCTGTTTTAGAAGATCGATTTAGAGGAGAAGGCCTACTGTCTGAGTACTTTAAAAGTATATTTAGCTAACATTCCAGATGATTTTTAATCCTCATTTTTTTGCATGAGATCTGATGTATAAAAATGTGAAGAAGTATAGAGGGGTTAAGGCGAAATATTAGTTTTTTTGTTGATTAATGCAAAACATGGAATGCCAGAAGAAAGTCTGTTGCTAAACCAGCGCGGACTTTCTTTTAATTAAACATGTGAAAAAAAAGTTTAATTAAAAAAGAAGTAGGGGAAATTCAAAATGTTGGCATTTAAAATTACTTGTAAGCGTTTGATATTTGATTTTAACATTGAATTTTAAACGCTGTTTATCCCAAAGGAGGAGAAGGTCATGAGTAGAAAAGAAAATACATTTATCGACGTGTTTAATACCCAAGCGGAAGTATTAAGTAAAGTGAATGAATTAAAGGCACAGGGTTACAATGAAAGCGATATGTATGTCGTCGCACAAGATAAAGATTCGTTTTCTATGTTAAAAGACCAGACAGACGTCCATGTGGATACTACGGGTGAAGAGCAGCATCAAGGATTCATGGGAAAATTCATGGCCGCCTTCTCTGAAGATTCTTCTACGGAAGCATTCAGTGGTATGGGACTTGATCGTACTGAATCGGAAGAGTACCGTCGTCAAGTACAAAACGGCAAATTAGTATTATATGTAGACAGTGATTATGGGGATTCTTACGAAAAACACAATCAGAGTTACGGTCAAGGGTACGGCGTTGCTTCGGATGTGAACGAGGATGAAAAATACGGCGCAACTTCAGGAGTGGACCGGAATCAAGATTACAATAATTCTTCAGAAATGGATCGGACATCTACTACTTCACCAGATGTCGGGACAGAAGAAGAACGGATTCGCCTGCATGAGGAACGTTTGAATGTTGATAAAGAAAGAGTACAGACTGGAGAAGTAAATGTCAGCAAACGTGTAGTCGAAGATCAGCAATCCATTGAAGTCCCGATTGAGCGTGAAGAAGTGTATGTAGAACGTCGTCCTGTCAATGAAAGTGAAACAAGAACAGATGCGTTTGTAGATGAAAATGACTCGATTCATGTCCCGCTTTCTGAAGAACGCGTTGTCGTTTCAAAACAAGATGTTGTTTCTGAAGAAATTGTTGTTGGTAAACGGAAAGTTCAAGATACTAAAACTGTCTCGGAAACAGTACGTCATGAAGAGGCAGACATCGATGATGGTACGAATACGACAAACAATCTTGATCGGGATAATAATAGAGATGAAAGACTTGAACGAGATAACAATCTTGATCGAAACAACGGACTTGATCAAGGAGATAGAAGATAATTCTATAGCTATAAAAAGAGAGTGGCTCATCAGCTACTCTCTTTTTTTTGATCCGATACGATATATCGCGTTTTTATTTCTTTTCTTCAAAAAAACGTGTGTTTAAGTGTAGATTTTAGTAACGTAAAAAAGAGTCCGATGATTAACAGATAGAAAGAGGAGTTGGAAGAAGATGAATGGACGAAATCCGGTTTATGATCACGCCAAATTGACCTTGATTTTTTTGGTGGTTCTGGGTCACTTAATCGAACCTTTTATTGTGAAAAGCCGAATGCTAGAAGGTGTGTTTAATTTTATTTACGTGTTTCATATGCCGGCCTTCATCTTCATTTCCGGTTATTTTTCAAAGGCGGAATTAACCGTCAGAACCGGACTAAAACTTTTTTTTGATTACCTCGTACTGTTCGTACTCATTCAACTGATATTTGTGGCAGTCATGAAGGAAATCGGAATGGATCAATATCAATTTTTGACCTTCCAACCGGCTTATATTTATTGGTATTTGTTTGCGATGTTCGCTTGGAGTTTAATGCTGCCAGCAGTTCTTCAGTTGGCGCGATTTACTAAACTCGGAGTTGGACACATCGTGGTCATCAGTGTTCTGATTGCTTTAGTTGCCGGTTACGTCGAACAGATCGGCTGGATGTTCAGTTTGTCACGGATTTTGGTGTTCTTTCCGTTTTTTGTACTCGGTTATTATTTCAAGAGTCAAGGTTGGAAAATCTATCAAGCATTCCCGAATCGTAAAATAGCTGTAAGTGTCATGATGATCGTTGCTCTGATGATGTGGATTTGGCCGAACCTTTTTCAGTTTGGTTTGCTGAGTGGAGCGAATTCGTATTCCAAGATTGGATTAACCGATACAGGACCAATCGTACGACTTGTTCTGTATATGGTGCAGTGCGTCATGATTGTAGCGTTCTTCACACTAGTGCCGCGAAAACCGTTCTTATTTTCTCATCTTGGAACAAAGACGTTGACCATCTATATTCTTCATGGATTCATCGTCAAAGGACTTGTTGCCGCTGCATATTTTAATGAGCTTACCGTAGAGAGAGTATTACTCCTGCCGTTTTTGGCATTCTTGCTTGTAGTGGTCTTAGGGAGAGTTCCGCTTCGGTTTCAGTTATCACGGATTATTTTTAAGAACGACAAGCATAATCAAAAAAACTTAGGAAATGTCAGCTGATCGAAAAAACGCTTCCAAAACCGAACGTTCGGTTTATTTAAACGACTAAATTTCGCTTTTATGGTTGACCGGTGATTTAGAGCGTGCTACGATGTGTCTGTTCTTATCTTAATCATCCACTAAAAAAACAAAAAATAATGCCGTATAATTCTGGGGATATGGCCCGGAAGTCTCTACAGGAACACCTTAAAGGTTCCTACTACGGCGTGCACTGATTTCCGGTGTGCGCTTAAAGAAACGGCTTTTACCGCTTAGGTAACTGCCGTTTTTTTCGTTTCTTGAGACGGCTTATTTGGAAAGAGGGCAACCATGAGCACACAGATGAAACCGCAACAACCAAAACAAAAGGAGAATGCGATTGCGCGTTACTTCGACTTTAATGGACTCGGTACGAATATGCGGACAGAGTTCATCGCCGGTATGACGACGTTCTTCGCGATGGCTTACATCTTGTTCGTCAATCCGAACACACTCGCAGAAGCGGGAATGGATGCCGGAGCGGTCTTCGGTGCAACAGCACTCGTTGCGATCATCGGTTCGGTCACGATGGGCTTACTCGCCAATTATCCGATTGCCCTGGCACCCGGTATGGGACTAAACGCGTTCTTCGCTTACAGCGTCGTTATCGGAATGGGTATCCCGTGGCAAACAGCTTTATCCGGTGTTTTAGTATCCGGTCTGGTTTTCATGGTGTTAACAGCGTCTGGGATTCGGGAAACCATCATCAATGCAATTCCTGAACCTCTTAAAATGGCAGTAGCTGCCGGAATCGGTTTATTCATTGCTTTCATCGGTTTAAAAACGGGTGGCATCGTCGTCGCCAACGAAGCGACACTCGTCTCACTCGGTAACCTCGGTCAGGGGACAACATTACTTGCTGTCTTCGGCTTAGTCATCTCAGCTATCTTAATGACACGTGGCATTAAAGGGGCGATCTTCTTCGGAATGATCATCACAGCAATCGCCGGTATGATCTTTGGTTTAATTCCGGTGCCGTCAAGTCTCGGTGAAATCGTCTCAGCTCCGCCAAGTATCGCCCCGACATTCGGTCAAGCGTTCTTACACTTTAACGAAATCTTTACGGTTCAAATGGCAGTCGTCATCTTAACGTTCTTCTTCGTTGATTTCTTCGATACAGCAGGAACACTAGTTGCGGTCGCTAACCAAGCAGGACTGATTAAAGAAAATAAAGTCCCGCGTGCCGGTCGTGCCTTGATTGCGGATTCAACAGCAACAGTTGCCGGTTCGATTCTCGGAACGTCAACGACAGTCTCTTACATTGAATCAAGTGCCGGTGTTGCAGCAGGTGGTCGCTCAGGTATGACGGCGATCGTGACAGGATTATTCTTCGGACTTGCTTTGTTCTTCTCACCGTTGCTCGCGATTATCACAGCACCGGTCACGGCGCCAGCGTTAATCATCGTCGGTGTGTTGATGGCTTCATCACTTCTCCAGATCGACTGGAAGAAGTTCGAATATGCAGTGCCGGCTTTCTTGACAGTCATCATGATGCCGCTGACGTATTCGATCGCAACCGGGATTGCTTTCGGATTCCTGTTCTATCCGATCACGATGATTGCAAAAGGACGCGCGAAAGAAGTCCATCCGATCATGTACGCCATGTCACTCGGATTCCTGGCTTACTTCATCTGGTTACATTAATTTTTTGATTGCTCATGACGTCTTTCTTCTATATAGAAGAGAGGCGTTTTTTTTATGCAGGAGGGAAAGGGGATTAAGAGGAGGTGTTCGTATGATGAAAAACCCGACAGGTCCGGTTTTTGAATATTTAGCCGAGCACAATGGATTGATTCAGACGGCACGGAAAATCGGTCTACCGTTAGGCGGAACCTTTTTTGTCGGAGGGCAGGAAACGGAAGAAACGATTCAAACGGTCCGGGAATTAAATAAAGACGGACGGGCGGTAACGGTTGATTGTCTCGGTGAATTCATCGAAACAGAACAAGATGCAATCGGGATTGCTGACGAATGCATCAAAGTCATCTACTGCATTGCGGAAGAAAAGTTAAATGCCCAAGTCTCTTTAAAACTGACATCAGTCGGATTACGGCTTAATCCGCAAATCGCGGAGAAGCAGATGACAAGGATTTTGGAAACGGCAGAACTGTTCGATATGCGTGTGACCGTTAATATGGAAGAAGAAGCGGTGTGTGAAACGATCATTCAAGTTTTTGAACGGTTGCACGGTCGTTTTTCAAATGTCGGGATTGCTTTGCAAGCCAACCTATATCGGACGCGCTTTGATCTTGAACGATTGCAGTCGACAGTTCGTGTCGTTAAAGGAGCATATACAGGCCCGGCAGATATTTATATTGAGCGGAAAGAAACGGTTGATGCAACATATCTGCAACTCGTCAAACAAAATCTTTTGCAAGGCTGTTATACGCAAGTTGCGACACATGACGAAGATATGATCCGGGAAGTCGTTCGCTTTGTTCACCAGCATAGCATCGGATCCGAACAGTTTGAGTTTCAAATGCTTCAGGGGATGCGGCCGAAGCGTCAACAGGAATTAGTGAAAGAAGGATTCCGTGTCGTCATTTATGTTCCGCATGGCGTCGACTGGTATACGTATCTGATGAAACGGTTGGCGGAACGACCGGCTAACATTGGATTTACCATGATGAGTATGTTGAGACTTTAAATCCTTTACAAAGGGTTTTTAAATCCTTTGTAAAGTTTTTTTAAAATAATGCTTGTGTTTGTCGAATTTTGTTGTTATATTAATAAATGTTCCAGCGAGACGCCTTTTATAAACGGTTTGTTGGGGCTGAAAAATCTTTTTCTCAAACATGGTTGACATAATCATAAGAACCTGTTAATCTATTGAAGTCGCTAATACGACGCGAAAGAAATGACGAACTTTGAAAACTGAACGATGAGGCAAAAAACGTATCTTCGGATACAAACAATGAATGAAGCGCAAGCTTCGTCAACGTGACT
>NZ_JACSMV010000004.1:0-128269 GCF_018618835.1 Exiguobacterium sp. s145
ACAACACAGATGCCTGAGAAGTTCGACAACACGAAAGCGGACACAAAAGCCGCTGACCTCCGGTCAACACTCAACAGCCTCGCAGCTGAACACGTGGCACTTGCCAACATCAGCATGACAGCAGGCGTCGATCAAGCGAAAGACTATGATGCAGCGAACTGGGCAGAAGACATGCACACAGCTGACTTCAAAGCGGCAATGAAATCCGTTTACGGTCAAGCGGGTGCGGATCAGTTCGAGCAAGTCTGGACAAAAAACCACATCGAAGCGCAAGCGAACCTCGTCACAGCAGCGATCAACGACGACAAGAAATTGATGGGTGACGCGCAAGACATGCTCAAAATGTTCTCGAATGACTTCGGTGCGTTCCTTGGTGCAGCAACGGAAGAAAACCTTCCGACAAAAGCAGCACAAGAAGCGGTCTCTGGTCATGAAACATACGTCCAAGATACGTTCATGCAGTACGTCGAAGGCGACTACAAAGGATCAGCTGACACGTTCCGTGAGTCGTATGCTTACATGTACGGCGTCGGTGAAAACCTCGGTGAAGCGATCGTCAAACAATCACCTGAGAAATTCATGGATGGTACACCAGGTTCAATGCCGAACACAGGTAACGGCGGCATGAGCGACAACAATACAGCAGGTACAACAGGTGCGATCGCGCTCTTCGGTCTTGCACTCGGTGCAGCCGGAATCGTCCTCGCACGCAAACGTCAAAACGCATAAGATTTCGGGTATACTAAAAAGGATAGCGCCTCGGCACTATCCTTTTTCTGTGTAAGAGGCTTTGTCTCGGAAAGGAGTGACGTGTCTTGAAAAAATGGTTATTACCGGTCAGCATCCTGTTGATGCTCGTTTCAATCGGTACGTTAATTTTTCTACTGATCGGAAACACGAAGGAACCGGAAACAAATATTACGCAAGGCGATACAAAAACTGAATCTGCGGCATCTTCCGAGACAAAGGAAGATCCACTCAAACCATCTGAAATCTTTAAAAAAGAATTCAAGAGTCTGTCGACGAACCAGGTCGAATTGCCGAAAACGTTGACAATCGATTCGCTCAAGGTCAAAACGAATATTGAACAAGTCGGTCTCGATAAAAAAGGTGCCATGGGAACGCCGAAAAATGAACAACAAGTCGGGTGGTATAAGTTCGGACCCCGTCCCGGTGACGTCGGAAATGCCGTCATAGACGGTCATACGGACACCAAAACCGGTCCGGCCGTCTTTTACCAGCTGCACGAACTCAAAAAAGGCGATACCATCAAAATCAAGGATGAATCGGGACGTAATCTTGTCTTCCGTGTCAAAAAACTGGTCGAATATGGTCACCTCGATGCACCGCTAGAAAAAATCTTTGGTGCTTCTGATCAGCGAAACCTGAACTTGATCACGTGTATCGGGACGTATGATGAAAATGAAGGCACATACGACAACCGTCTCGTCGTCTTCACGGAACTGGATCAAAAGGCATCTGACCCGGTCAAAACGCCGCCAAAACCAGCGACAAATGTCCGTGTCTCAGGTGGATTCGTGAACTGGTATGCCTCGACTGATGATGAGGTCGTCACGTATAACATCTATCAGGAACAAGACGGAAAACGGAAAAAACTTGGTTCGACGGAATCAATCGAACGAAAAGCCTTCCCGTTACCGCAAGATACAACCGGACGTTTCATCATCACGGCTGTCAACAAAGCCGGAATTGAATCCGAAGAAGCGTTCAGTGCCGTTCAAAAATAATCCGACTGACCGACTCCAATACATAGGAGCCGGTCAGTTTTTTTGTTGATTCAACGAAACACGCAGTTGTTTTTCACCTGATTGTGTTTGGTACAGTAAATCAAGATGTCCTGCCGTCAGTTCTTTCTGCTCTGTTTTGATGAATAAAACGCCTGTCCGTTCTTCTCCTGCCCGGTACGTGCCGACAAGCGGATGTTTCTCATGTAAAACGGCAGTTCTTTTACCATTCGTTTCATACTCTCCGAGTTTGTTCGATATTTCAATCGGATCGTCCGATTGATTTTGAATCGTGACGGTCAAAGCCAGTAACCGATTTGTTCCGGTTCCGACCTGAACCAGTTTTTCTTTTGAGACCAGCACCCGCAACAATGGTGTCGTCCGGACTGTCTCCCGCCGTTGCATCGCTAACGTCTCGACTTCCAGTCCACCGAGTGTATACCGGGTCCCGACCCGGTTTTCCCGATCAAATTGTTTCAATTGACCTTCATCCCATTTTTGCATGATGGGAATCGGATTCGCCTTGACCGGTTCAGAGTCTGCTCCCCACCCGACGACGGGAATAATCCACTTGACGATGACAAAAATGATGCATACCGGTATCAGGACATACAATAGGATTGTTTTTTTCACTCCGATTCCTTCTCTCCCACTCTGACGTCATTACTCTTGCTTTCATTATGTCGTTTTCGATTCAATAATTATACATTTTTTCACAATTATAATAACGAAAAACCCCCGAGCAACTGCTCGAGGGCGGACTTCCTTAATACGTAATATGTTGTTTACTCCAGGCAATCGATTCCTTGAACTGACGAACGAGTTCTTCCGCCGGTCCCGTCAAGGAATACGCGAGTCCGTGGACTTTTTCCGACATCTGCTGTAAGACGAGTCCGTCTTCAATCAGTTCCTGCAACTGCTCAAGGATCTGACCATGTGACTGATCGAGACGCTGTTCAATCTCCCCGATCGTCAACGCTCCATCCCGCAGTATATAGATGACACTCGACTTGAGACTATTTTCGAAATTGTGCTGAAACTTTTGGAGGGCCAATAAATCAGCCTGTTCTTCCACGTGACGTTGATCCATCTGACACATACCCCTTTCGTGACACAATCGACTACGTTCTCAGTATGACGGAATTGCCAGCAAAATTCAAAAGTCAGTCTTTTGTCGTCACGATCGTATTAAACGTCTTCTCGTCTTCTGCGATGACCATCTTCTTTTGCGACCGCAGGTGATACAGACGACGGATGTTCAGGATGACGACCTTCATGACGGCGTAGAACGGAACACCGAGCAGGACACCAAAGAATCCAGCAATGTTTCCGGCAACGAGCAGGACGATGATGATCGTCAACGGGTGGACATCCAGCGTCTTCCCTTGAACGAGCGGCGACATAATGTGCGAATCAATCTGTTGTGCGACCGTCATGACGATGACGGCGTAGACGGCAAGAATCGGATCCTGGATGAATCCGACGATCAGTGCCGGAACAACGCCGATGACCGGTCCAAGGAACGGAATGATGTTCGTCAACGTCGCAAACAAAGCGAGTAACAGCGCGTAATCGATACCGATGATCAAGTAACCGATATAAGCGATGATTCCGACCCCGATACTGACGATGACCTGGCCGCGGATGTAACTCATGATCGTCAAATGGACGTCATGCAAAATCTTTTTTGTTTCTTTATGGTACTCAAACGGCATCATCTTAACGAGATTGCCTTTCAGCTTATCCCCGTCAAGCAACATGTAGATCAACATGATTGGGATGATGACGATTGTCACGACCGTTGTCGTGATGACACTGACGAACCCGCCGACACCGGTTCCGATGTTTTTCAGGAAGGTCGAGGCATACTCCGAAACATTTCCGGAAAACTTATTAAACAGATCATCCTGTCCGCTGAGGAACCGGGAGAAGAAAGCACTGTTTTCAAGTTGATCCCGGACATCAATCAGCTGACGCTGGAACTGGGAAGCGAGTGTCGGAATCGAATTGACGAATTCCGTAATCTGATCCGATAGCATCGGACCGAAGATGAACCCGAGCGCCGTCAAAATACTGACGAGTCCGAGCAAAACGAGAATGACGGCCGGGCGCCGTTTCATCTTCTTCTCGAGCAGCTCGACAATCGGTAGCAGGACATAATACAGAATACCGGCAATTGCGAGCGGCGGAACGACCATCTGCAGTAAAATCGCAATCGGCCGGAACAAGAACGTCACATGATTACCAATCCAGACGATAATCAGCAGCGTCATGATCCACCAGGCACCGCGGTACCATTTGTTTTCGAACATCTTTTGCACCTTGTCACTTCCTTATGATTAAAATGAGGACTTCTCCTTCATTAGATTCCCTTTATCCCGACGCTTCTAATCCTTATTTTCAAAAAATAGTTGAAGAAGCATTCATTCAAAAGTGTTTGTGAAGTTGCTTCCCATTCGTTCCGGTGATAAATCTAGTAATTAAAATATCTTTTTTGCATCTTTGCGTGTTAAAGTTTGATGGATACCTATTTGATTAAGTAATATAAAAATATTGGATTAATTTTTTGAACCTACAAAACAGAATACGGAGGATAAACAAGTGAAATGGATTAATCAAAAAATTGGTCGCCAATTGATGTTTGCCTTTTATATGGTTTTCATCGCGCTCAGTCTGACGTCAGCGATCGTCTATACTTATACGGAACGAAAGATCGACCAGACGAATGCCACGTTCGATGATTTACGGGAACGCCGAACGAATGCCAATACATTAGCCAACGAATGGACACTTGTGCAGAGCAATGTGAAATCGTATGTGCTGTTCGGTACACCAGAAATACTCGATACGATCAAAGCGAATCAGCGGGAAATCAATCGTTTGACGACCTGGTTCGAAAAAAATGCCATTTACGAACAAGGAAAGGAATATGCGGTCGCCACCCGGACACTTTATGATGATTACTTCGGGACCGCCCTTCCATTGTTGACAGAATACGTCGCCGGTAAGACAGACGGATCGATCGACGAAACATTCCTTGATCCGAAAACCCTTGCTTCCTTGTCGAACGGTGAAAATTTATTTAATGAAAACGGCACGTTAAAAGGCTCAAACAGTCAATTGACGACAGATACGGATGCAGCCGGCATCGATACGTTACTCACGGACTACTTGACGTTGATTCAAAACAAAGAGACGGAAGCGAAAACGAACCTGCTCGGTGAGATGCGGGTCGCTCAGTTCATCTGGCTGTCGAATCTCGTCGTCCTGATCATCATCCTGTTACTGCTCGTGCGACCGTTCATCAGCCGGGTGACGAAGCAGGTCAACACGTTATCCCGTGACAGTGCCCTGCTCGCAAGCGGAGAGGACATCAACACGATTCCATTACCAAAACGTCAGGATGAGCTGTATATCTTAACGACATCCTTTAACCGGATGGCGACGTCGATCGCCGACAATAAAGTCCATATGCTGGCGAAAAACGAAGAGTTACAAGCGCAACAGGAAGAGCTTGTCGCCCAGCAGGAAGAGTTGCAGGCACAACAGGAAGAGCTCGAAGAAGCACTCGAAATCACGTTACGCAGCGAACAGCATCTGAAATACCGCAATGAACTGACGGAGACCCTCGCGTCACGCGAGACGTTGACGGCGTATCCGGAAATCATCGAAAAACTTGTCGCCATCACCCACTCAGAAATCGGTGCCCTGCTGTTCCTCGATCAGCATGACGTCCGCTCGACGATTGAGTACGGGATGACGGAAGAGATGGTCGGTCAGCTCGTCAAGGACGATCAATCGTTGTTCCACCGGGCCCGCGTCTTAAAACGACCGGTCCATTCGTCAAAACAAGTTGCTCATGACAGTCCGTTGCCGTATCCGTACTATATGTATGAGGTTGCCGTGCCGATCCTTGATCCGAACGAAGAACAGATCATCGCCTGCGTCTACCTCGTCCGGTACCGGGATGCGTTCACACCGGAACAGATGGGTGACATCCTGTCGTTCTCGCACCAGTTGTCCCTTTCACTGATGCGGATGGGAATTTATGAGAAGATGATGCACGAGAAAAATAAGACCGGCCAACTCCTGAACTCGATCCGGGAAGCCGTCGTCTACATCGAACACGAATCCGACGAACTTCTTGTCAACGAACCGTTGATGAAACTGTTCCCGGAAGTCCAGACGGAATACCAGGACGACAGTAATCTGTCCTCGTTCCGCCAGGCGATGTCGGCACTCTCCGCCATCATCGATGAACCGGAACCGTTCGAGCAGTATATCGAACAAATCGTGGAACAGAATCTGCCGAAAGACAGTCTTCTCGTCTCGATCCGTTCACACAGTGCCTACATCCAGATTTATGCGGAAAAAATCCAGATCAATCAGGTCTGGGTCGGCACGATGCTTGTCTTACGCGACGTCACGAAAGAGACGGAAGCGGACCGGATGAAAGAAGAGTTCGTCTCGACGGTCTCGCATGAACTGCGGACACCGTTGTCCTCGATTTACGGTTTTACGGAACTGATGCTGAACCGGGAAATCGATCCGCCGAAACAACGCAAGTACTTGACGACGATCCACTCGGAAACGGGACGCCTGACGACACTCGTCAATGATTTCCTCGATGTCCAGCGGATGGAATCAAGCGAACAACGTTATCAGATGGCGACGTTTGACCTCGTTCAGCTGGCAGCAGAATTGATCGACTTCCATGATGCTTCCCATACGACACACGAATTGTCGTTTGAAGCTGTCGGACCGATCATGATTGATGCCGATGCGGAAAAAATCAAACAGTTGCTGAACAACCTGCTCAGCAATGCAATCAAATATTCACCGGATGGCGGCAACGTCGCGATTCGTATCGAAAACCACGACGGCTTTGCGGAAATCACGATTCGTGACCAGGGAATCGGGATTCCCCAAGAAGCGATGTCGAAGTTGTTCGATAAGTTTTACCGGGTCGACAATTCGGAGACGCGGAAAATCGGCGGAACCGGACTTGGCCTGTCGATTTGTAAGGAAATCGTCAAGCACCATAACGGGACGATTGATGTCGAGTCGACGATCGGTGCCGGATCAACGTTTACGATCCGCTTCCCGATTGCGGTCATCTCGACCATCCTCACGTATGAAGAATAAACTGACGTGCCTTTGTCATTCGACAAGGGCACGTTTTTTTGTCAGGTTACGGACTACGGCAGGACGGGTATTAGGAGAAGAGCTGAAAAACGAAGGGAGTTTTAGACATGGCATTAGGTTGGATTGGATTAGGTCATATGGGAGTGCCGATGGCGTTACGTCTAAGACGAGCCGGGCATCCGGTCAACGTGTATAACCGGACGGTCGAGAAGACGGAGTCTCTCGTCAAAGAAGGGGCTGTCGCGCTCGAATCGCCCCGCGCCGTCGTCGAACAATCGGACATCATCTTTCTGATGCTCGCGGATGGTCCCGCCATCACGGCGGTCTTCGAACAGGAAAACGGGCTGCTGGCAAGTAAGCTGTCGGGGAAAACCCTCGTCAACTTGAGTACGATTTCACCGGAACAATCAATCGACTTTGCGAAACGGATCGAACAGACCGGCGCAACGTATCTCGAAGCACCTGTCTCCGGATCCGTCGGGGTCGCGGAAGCCGGTCAACTCGTCCTGCTGCTCGGCGGAGACGAACAGACAATTGCCGCCTGTCGTCCCTACTTCGAAATTCTCGGTAAGGAAAGCATTCATTTCGGTGCCCACGGAACAGGGAGTTCGGCCAAACTTGCCATCAACCTCCTGCTCGCACTTGTCGGGGAAGGTGTTGCCGAGACGCTGTTGCTCGGCGAACGGGCCGGACTCGACAAAGAGAAGCTGATTCAGCTGATCGGAGCATCCGGAATGAACACGCCGCTCTTCCAAGGGAAACAGACGATGTACCGGGACGAACAGTTCCCGCCTGCGTTTCCGCTCCGCTTGATGGCAAAGGATCTCGGTTTGATCACGGAAGAAGCGAAACGATTGACGCTCGACCTGCCACTGGCAGCGACAGCACAGACGCAGTATCAGCATGCCTTGGAAAGTGGCCACGGCGACGAAGACATGGCCGCTGTGTATCTATCATTAAAGCAGCGGTAACCCTGGAGCAATCAAAATCAGGCGAGACTATTCCCGGTTCTTACAACGGAAGTAGTCTCGCCTATTCCTGGTGGGGTAAGCCATCACTTTTATACGTTAAATCGACTGACGAAGCAATGTTTGACTCGTCTCACGCATCTAAGAAAGCATGGAATCATCATCAACACATTCATCAAACGATTAACAGACAATAGCGCGTCATGGATGAAAATGGAGCTTTCGTCATATATATATGCGTATACGACTCATCGAAGGTCGATGAAAGATGCGAACGAATGTCTCGGCAGGAATGACTTCGGCGCCGGGGCGTAAATAATTCTTCTCTTCTTGAATCGAAATGCAATAATAACTGTAATGGTTGTTCCGTAAAGATGGTCACTTGACAGTCGATTTCAAGCCGCTGGTAATAATCGAAGACACACTGACGAACGAATAAGGCTCTCTCATGAGTAATCATATGTGCCGCCCTTCCATTCACTTATCCAACTCGAATAGTGAATATTCAAAAAAAACTAGTACATGCATATTCCTATTTAATAACTATTACCCTGTTTGATCTTCTAATATCGAAGATCAAACAACTCGTCCCTTCTTTTGACTCCTGCAGCATACGCCAAAAAGAGCGGACAGCATCCGATTTTCATCGCTTCTGTCCGCTCTTTCTAGAAATCCTGTTCATAGATTACCATTCAACATTATTTCAGTGACGTCACAATACCCATCATCTGGTCCGATGTCGTCAGGGCTTTTGAATTAAACTGGTACGCCCGCTGAATCTGCGTCAGGTTCGTCATCTCCGTCGCCATATCGACATTCGAGGTCTCAAGCGTTCCGACCGTCAACGGATTTCCCGTCGCATTTTGGTATTGTCCTGCCGTCGTATAGAGACCGCCTCCGACATCGGTCAATTCCCCGTGGTTCGGAATATCGGCGACACCGATCCGGGCGAGGACACGTCGTTCCCCGTTCAGGACGCCGGTGATGTTGCCATCTTTGTTCAGTTCGATCGACGTCGCATCGTCCGGGAATGTAATCGGTTCGTTCGCCTGATTGATGACCGATCGTCCGGCATCATCTGTCAACAGGACTTGTCCGTTTGCCTGCGGAGACAATTCAAAATTACCGTCACGTGTAAACTTCGTCACGCCGTCCGCATCAATCACACCAAAGAAATGGTGCGGATTGCTGAGCGCCGCGTCGAGCTTACGTCCGGTATTTTGGAACGTCCCGGTTGCGAAACGCGTTGCTTCATTAGCGACGTATCCGCCGACACCAAGGCGCAGACCAGCAGGTGTCGTCAGCGGTCCCGGCGTCAGTCCCGCCGGTTGATTGTTCAGATTCCGGACGAGCAGTTCATTGAACTGGGAATCCCGCCGTTTGTAGCCGTTCGTATTGGCATTCGCCAAGTTATGTCCGGTCGTATCGAGCTGCTTTTGAAGCTGAGCCATCGTACTGGCCGATGTATAAAGTGATTGCATGAACTTCCTCCTTGATTAACGGACGCGTCCGATTTCCGAGACTGCTTTTTCCGCCGTCCGGTCATAGGCCTGGATGACTTTCTGATTGGCTTCGAACTGGCGGAGACCGGCGTTCATCTCTGTCATCGTCTGTTCAACTTCGACATTTCCGAGTTCGAGTACCCCTTGATCGACCTTGATGGCACCGCCATTTAACGCATCCGGTGACCGGAATAGACCGTTCCCGGTCCGCTCAAGCGTTTCCGGCTGATTCGTGACGACCAGACCGAGGTTGCCGATGGCTTGACCGTTTCCATCCGTGACGGCACCGTCTGCACTGACGGTGAAATCTTCATTCACGACGTTCAGCGGCTGACCGTCGTCACCGAGGACGAGATCATTTTCCGTCGTCCGCAAGAGACCGTCCTGTCCGACGGCGAATTGACCGTTCGTCGTATAGAGTGTCTCTTCTTCGCCGGTCGCGGGATCGGCATGCCGGATCGTAAACAGAGCCGCTCCTTCAAGCGAACTGATTTGAAGATCCGTTGCGTTACCCGTCTCTGTAATCGAGCCGAGAGCGAAGTTCGGTGTCGCCGCCTGCATGAAAACACCGGTCGCGAGTTTCCCGACTGTCCCGCGGGAACGGACACCGGATTGTTCATTGACGCCCGACTGCTGGATCATCATCTCAGGAAAGGTCCGGAGGGACGCCTGATCGGCCCGGAAGCCCGGCGTCCGGGCGTTGGCCAGGTTATTGCTTAACATCTCTTGCTGCCGTTGTAACGCCTGCATCGCACCAGACGCCGTATACATTCCTCGTAACATATGTGTTGGCTCCTCATTGACTTATTGTTCAATTCTGTTCCTTAAGTATATCGGTCAATTTTTTAGAAATTCGATGTTTTTTTCAAAATAAGGGAATGAATCGCGTAGATGAATCGAAAGGCCTACCCCATTCGTTCAAAAACATTTGCTTATTTTTCAACAGACATGATATGTCTAAATCCCATAAATTGTTATAATCAAGTTATAACGACACTAAATGAGGTGAGATCATGCCCTTCTTCAAAAAGAAGAACACAGAATCCTTCATCAACGGCTCCCTGGATTTTAAGCAACTGGTCGATGCAACACACTTTCTCGAAAACCATCCCGATGCGGTCTATACCTTAAATTTAGAAGGACAGATTGTTTCCTACAATCAAAAACTGTCCCTGCTGCTCGGATACGGTGGAAAAAAACTTCAGCACCAGCATTTCAGTGAGTTCATCACACCGGCTGAAGCGAAGCGGATTGCTCCGATTAAACAACGGGCTTTAAGCGGCGAGACCGTCCACTTTACGGCAGAAGTCGCCCATCACGACGGGCATCGCCTGACGATGAATGTCACGAACATTCCGATTTATCAAAATCACGTCATCATCGGTGTCTACGGCATCGCCCGGGACATCACCCAGCATATTCAGCTGCGGCTTCAGCACACCCGGTTGTCAGCAAAAGAACAGCTGACGGCGTCGCTCCCGGGTCTGGCTTTTTTGGAATACGAAACGACACGGGACCGGCTGACTTTATCGGCTCATTTCGCCTCGTTACTGGATATCTCACAGCATCGGCTCGCTTCCCTCGAGTACGATGAGTTTTTACTTGAAATCCATCCCGATGACCGGTCACGCTTTAAACAACAACTGACGCTCCTTCAGCCAGGAGAACCAACTGCCTCCTGTACCTTGCGGATGAATCAAACACGCGACTATACACAAGAGGTGACCTGTCAGGGACTCCGCTCCGAAGACGGTTACGAGGAGCTGTTCAGTTTTCTCTTTCAGGCCGTTACAAAAGCGACGGATGAAACGGATACCAAACGCGTATCAGATCGAACCATCCTTGACCAGGAGGAAGATATCCGGAAACTGTCCTTGTATGATCAAGTGACGGGACTGCCGAACCGAACGTTATTCCTCGAAGAAGTCGAGCACTTGATCCGGACCGACCATCCGTTTACGATTCTAACGCTTGATTTCAATCAGTTGCATCGGATCAATGAACAGATCGGCTACGATATTGGTGATCAATGGTTACGCCAGACGAGCCGCTACTTAACGGAAACATTACCGGACCTCTATTGCGCCCGTCTGACCGGTGATCATTATGCCGCCTTGTCGACACAACCGTTTGATGAAGTCGCCCTCAAAGCGATGTGTCTCGATTTGCTGGCGTTGAACACGACCCGGATTCAAATCGAAGGCTATGAACTGGCGGCCGAGCTCGCGATTGGTCTCAGTCCATTCCAACATGACGAAATGGCGGCTACCGAGCTGTTGCATACTGCCAGCCGGGCCTTGTCCCGTGCCAAACTGAAAGCACAGCCCGCTTACGAATTTTATACGTCCCAGCTTGATCTTGAAATTTACCGCCGTCATCAACTGGAACAGAGTCTGCGGAATGCGATCCAGCAGGATGAGCTGTTTCTCGAATATCAACCAAAAGTCGACATTTGGAGCGGGCAGATTCTGGCATGCGAGGCTTTGATTCGTTGGGATCATCCCGAATGGGGACGGATTCCGCCGCAAGACTTCATTCCGTTGTCAGAGGAAGGTCATTGTTATCTGCCGATCGGTGAATGGGTTCTCGAGACGGTCTGCCGGACGATTCAGTCCCTTTTGCAACAACAAAGTCCAGTCGTCCCGATTTCAATCAATCTGTCTTCGAAGCAGCTGCTGCACCGGGATTTCGTCGACACGGTCCGGACGTGTCTGCACCGCCATCAAGTTCCGGCCCGGTACTTGCAACTCGAGCTTCAGGAAAGTGTGTTGTTGCATGAGAGTGAGTTCGTCAAAGAGACGTTGCAACAGCTTCACCAGTTGGGGATCCAGCTGATTCTCGACGGCTACGGAAGCGGTGTTTCTTCGTTGAGCAGTCTTCAAACATATCCGATCAGCAGTCTGAAACTCGACCGGTCGTTCGTCGCCCGACTTGAAGAAGACGAGCAGCCGGTTCCGCTCATCAAAAGCATCGTCTACCTGGCAAAAGAATTTCAGTTGTCGGTCGTCGCTGAAGGAATCGAGACGCTGCACCAGCTCGATCAATTCCGGGACTTTGAATGCCACGCCGTTCAAGGCTATCTGTTCAGCCGTCCGGTCGGCATCGACACCTTACGTCTGCTGTTGAAACAAGGTGTCCTGCACCCCGTCGAATCAATGAAGAAGTCACCGAAAAAACCGTTGCCGTCTCTGCACGGACTCATCTCGATCACACGGTTAAACGGAAAAGATGTCAACGTTGGGGCTTCACCGATCCTCATCACCCGCAGTACGAACCGTTCCGTTCATTTTTATGCGTCGATCCGCTTACCGGTCGATCATCAAATCGAACTGTCGCTTCAATTGACGGACATCGTCCATCCGAAAACACTGATCGAACCGCTCGCCGTGACCGAACTCGATAACGGGCTGTTCCATTATTCGGCCGACTATAAAGTCCGGGCTCAATCGGGACAAATCATGAAGGCGCTCGAGACATCCGAGCAACTTAGGCTCGATGAATTCTTTATGTTATCCTGACACATCAAAAAGGCGATACCGATGCAGAATCGGAATCGCCTTTTTCGTATGCATCAAGAGTGTTTTTTACTGAGGACTGCCGTTTGCGTCCGTTCGAGCACCGCGTTTGTGATGACAATCAAACCGGTGAACAGGAACAACGCTTCAAAACCGAAGTGACCGGCAATCTGACCACCCGCAAGTGGTCCGAGGAAATTCCCCATGAACTGCGCCGACTGGTTATAACCGAAGATCCGGCCCGATGCATTCGCGGGCGTATGTTTCCGGAGAAGCGCCTGGACTGACGGCATCAGTGCGGCGGTCGCAAAACCGATTCCCATCCGTAAGATGATCAATTGGCTTGTATCCGTCACGAACGCCTGCGGAATCAGGAAGGCGGCGAAAATCAGCAAGGCGAAGAACAAAACGCGTTCCGCCCCGATTTTATCCGATAACCGGCCGAGCCGCTGCGCGGCAATCAAGGCCGCAATCCCTGGAGCTGACGCGACGATACCGGACAGCAAGGCCAATCGTTCCGTACCGGGACTGAGTTCCCGGACGTACAGGGATAAAATCGGACTGATCGATTGTGCCGCAAACTGAATCAGGAACGTCGTCAGGAAGAGACTTAAAATCAGTTCCGGATGACGTAACGATTGGATGATTTCTTTAGCTGACGCCATTTTCTTCGTTTGTAACGGAACAAAGTCCTCTTTGACGAAGAAATACGTGACAAGGAACGTCAGGAAGAGCGGAATGCTCGTAAAGAGAAAAACGGGTCGAAGCCCAATCATATCGGCAAGGAATCCTCCAATCAGAGGTCCAAGTAATCCACCGGCAATCCCACCGGTTGATAATGTACCGAGCGCCCAGCCACTTTTCTCTTTTGGGGTTTGTGAGGCAACCATGGTGATTCCGGCAGAGATAAATCCGGAGACGGCACCCATGACAAGTCGTAAGAAGACGAGCTGATAGACATCCTGTACGAAGCTGATCAGGAACATGACAATCGACATCCCGAGGCTTGCCCGCAGTAACATCAACTTCCGTCCTTTTTTATCAGCCAAGCGTCCCCAAATCGGTGACACGATCGCTGCGACGAGGAAGGTCGCACCAAACGCTACGCCGGACCAGGTCGTAATTTCCTGGCGTCCGTGGACACCAAGTTCTTCAATGAATAAGGGCAAAAACGGTAAAACTAAACTTAACGCGGCAGCCGTCAAAAAACTACCAATCCAAACAACGACTAAATTTCTTTTCCACAATGGCATTGTGGCATCACTTCCTTTTTAATGGTAATTCCGTTTCAATTCAACAACTTCTAATATACACTTCACAAAGTGAAATGTCTAGGATTTGAACTGATTCTCAGGACTCCCGGCCTATTGGCTTATATCCAAGACACGGCGGACGACCGATAATAAGGTAACTCAATAAGGGAGTGAACGATATGAAACGCTTCATCCTCAGTTTGCTTTGTCTTACGATGGCTGCGACGCTTCTACCTGTCAGAACTGAAGCAGCCGTCGCCGTCACGCGTCACACCGTGATGTGGTCCATTCCTGAAGCGAAACAAATTTCAACGAAAGTCACACAGCTGGCAAACAGACAGATGAAACGTGTCTACCTGCATGTCGCTGTTGAGGGTGACCGAACTCTCTACCGCACCTTCGTTGAAAAAGCCCATCTTGCCGGAATCGAAGTCTATTTCTTGTTCGGTCAGCCTGCATGGATTACAAATGAAGGCACGACGAATCGGCCGAACGTCGAAGATCCGCTAGCCTGGATCAATGTCTATCTGCAAGAAACGATGGAACGTCCGGATGCCATCAGCGTCGATCTCGAACCTTACGCCTTACCGGCCTGGGAAACGGATCAAGCGTCTGTCATCGCCTCTTATCAACGCCTGTTGACAGCTTTTCACGATGTCAGCACGTCGCAACGTCTTCCGTTGCAACTGTTTCTGCCGTTTTGGTTCCATACCGTGCCGGATGCTTCCGGACAACCGCTCAGCGAATGGGCGATGGAGTTGGCAGATGAAGTCACCTTGATGAGTTACCGGACCGTCTACAGCGGTGGAAACGGACTTGCTGCGATTACGATGACTGATGCGCTCTACGCCGCCAGTCATCAACATCGTTTGTCGTACGCCCTGGAATTCACGGAACTGCCGGAAACACCAAGCATCACCTTTTACGGAAAGACACGGACTGCGCTCAATCAGCTCGTTAATCAAACGATGAACAGTTCCCTGCCGCCAAGCGCCATCGTCTATCATGATTTTGATGCCTATCAGGATTTCATGCGCAGTACGCAATAATCAAGATATCGCGCACAAGGAAATGCGAATCGTTTTTGAATCAGTATCAAAAGAAACCACCCACTTTTTCTTCGTAAAAAAATAAAAAACCCCATAGAAATGGCCGATAATCCCGTGAAAAGACAGGATGATCGGCCATTTTTGATTGATGGAGGACGGAGACGTTCATCCTCGACTCCTATGGGAAAAGGAAGCGTGATTAACGCTTCCGTCAGGAACAGGTAAGACCCGGCATGACCGCACGGAGTGCGGGATGCCGCGGCTTACCTTCCGCCCATGGAAAGCGAGGATGGCGGAGACGTCCAACACAGGCATTGATGCGGATTATTTTCCTAAATGATCAAGCATGATTCCCGTTCCGCGGGCAACACATAACATTGGATCTTCCGCGATCAAGACCGGAAGTCCCAGTTCTTTTGCCAGCAACTGATCGATGCCGTCAAGTAGTGCTCCGCCGCCTGTCAGGATGATGCCGCGGTCGATGATATCCGCCGCCAGTTCCGGGGGTGTTTTTTCGAGGACGCGTTTTGTCGCTTCAACGATTTCCATTGCCGCTTCCGCCAACGCTTCATGCATTTCCTGTGATGAAATCGTGATGTTGTCCGGGAGTCCTGTCACGAGATTCCGACCCCGAATGTCCATCTCTTCCTGACGCCCCTCATCGGAGAGAGTTGCGACCGTCATCTTGACGTTTTGAGCCGTCCGTTCTCCGATGATGAGTTTATGGTTATCCTTGATCGCACGGATGATATCATGATCAAACCGGTCTCCGGCGACTTTGATCGTTTCACCGCAGACGATATCGCCCATCGACAGGACGGCGACATCCGTTGTTCCGCCACCGATATCAATGACCATGTGACCGGCCGGCATCCAGATGTCCATCCCCGCTCCGACAGCTGCTACTTTTGGTTCGACTTCCAGGAACACGGTTTTTGCACCTGATTTTTCACCAGCTTGACGAATCGCTTTCGCTTCGACCGTCGTGATGCTCGCCGGTGTACAAATCAACATCCGGACGCCGCCGAACATACTTCTCACTTCAATTTTATCGATGAAGTGACGTAACATCGCTTCCGTCATTTCAAAATCAGCGATTACACCATCGCGTAACGGACGAATCGCGACGATGTTTCCCGGTGTCCGGCCGACCATCTGGTGGGCTTCCGTTCCGACCGCATGGATTTTTCCTGTTGCTTTATCAATCGCGACGACCGATGGCTCGTCGAGTACAATCCCCTTACCTTTTACGTGAATGACGACATTCGCCGTCCCCAGGTCAATTCCGATATCCTTTGTCAAAAACATCTCGCGTGATCTCCTTTATCCACTGGCTATTCTTCCAAAATATAGCACGTCGTTTGGACGTCTAACCCATTTATGTATACATACCTTTCAATTCTAGCACAGGGAAACAAAAAGAGACGACTTTCTTTTAAAGAAAGTCGTCAAGAATATAAAGGAATGAAATGATAGCTTAAAGCTTCGTCGCTGCCGTCTCTTCGATGGCAACTGTTTCTTCCGTAACACGCTCGACATCTGCGCCGAGTGCTTGTAATTTGAGGTGGAAATCAACGTATCCGCGGTCGATGTGATGCAGTGCACCAACACGTGTTTCGCCTTCTGCAATCAATCCTGCCGTGACGAGTGCTGCTCCTGAACGAAGGTCTGTTGAAAGAACTTCTGCTCCTTGAAGTTGAACACCGCCCGTGATGATCGATGAACGTCCTTCAATCTTGATGTCAGCGTTCATGCGACGGAATTCTTCGACGTGCATGAAGCGGTTTTCGAAGACCGTTTCCGTGATGACGGATGTGCCTTCTGCTTTTAAGACCAATGCCATCATTTGCGCTTGAACGTCTGTCGGGAAACCAGGGTGTGGCATCGTCTTGACGTCGATCGCAACGAGTTTCTTCGGTCCGATGACACGGAGGCCTTCTTCTGTATCCGAGATTTTAACACCCATCTCTTCCATTTTTGAAATCAATGGACGGAGATGTTCACGCTCGGCACCGATGACTTCCACGTCACCTTCCGTGATTGCCGCTGCAATCATGAATGTACCGGCTTCGATCCGGTCCGGAATGACATAGTGGTTGCCGCCGTGAAGTTTTTCAACACCTTCAACACGAATCGTCTCTGTTCCGGCACCGCGGACTTTAGCGCCCATTGCGTTGAGGAAGTTAGCGAGATCGACGATTTCAGGTTCTTTCGCAACGTTTTCGATGACTGTCGTACCTTCAGCAAGTGTTGCTGCCATCATGATGTTTTCTGTCGCACCGACTGACGGGAAGTCGAGGTAGATTTTCGCACCTTGCAAACGACCGTCGACGTGCGCTTCAACGAATCCGTTACCGATGATTGTTTTCGCACCCATCGCTTCGAATCCTTTTAAGTGAAGATCGATTGGACGTGAACCGATTGCACAGCCGCCCGGCATGGCGACACGCGCACGACCGAGACGTGCAAGAAGTGGTCCCATGACAAGAATCGACGCACGCATCTTGCGGACGTATTCAAGCGGTGCTTCGTCTTTCAATTCTGCTTCGGCATTGACCGAGACCGTGTTTGCTTCTGCATCAAATGTCACTTCTGCGTTCAGGTTCCGTAAGACGTTGTTAATTGTGTATACGTCTGCCAGACGGGGAACGTTTTGAAGGACCGATGTACCTTCTGAAGCAAGCAATGTTGCGACCAATGTTTTCAAGACTGCGTTTTTTGCACCTTCTACTTTTACCGTTCCAGCTAATTTACGTCCGCCACGGACAACGATTTTTTCCATTACTCATACTCCTCTGCTTTCGTTTCTGTTCTATTATGTTCAATTCGCGATTGGTGTGCATCATAGTTGAAAAGCAACGCATGATAGAAGAGAAACACCCTATAGTTGATCTCTCATTCCAAATCCAACACGACTTTTCAGCTTCACAATGGTTACGTTTCTTCATTATAAGAATACTATCCTGTTCCATACTAAATCAGATTGATGATTTAGGGTTTACAACGAAGTTACAAGTTCACCCGACTAAGAACTGGAGACGCTGTGCGAATCCCGAATAGTCGAGCAAAAAGCGGGCGATCAGCGAACCGAGCGCCACGGCAAGCAACACACGCAAGACAACAGCCTGCGGTCCTTTCGGATGCCGCAGGAACTTCTCCCATTTGACCGGAAGGAGTGCCCACCAGGCGAAGACAATCGCCGTTAAATAAACAAGCATACTGATTAGTGCACTTAAACCGATTGACGTCACTGCTACTGCACCTCTTCTGTTAAGGTTTTTCCAACCTTACCATGATTTCATACAATGAATGATTGCGCAAACAAAAAGGCACAAGATAATTTATTTTATCGTATAAAATATATTATGAAAAGATGATTATGGAAAATTCCACATAATAAGATTGAAAAATGTGTGAAGAGGACACATATATTGTACTTTTACTTTTTTTAGGGTTGTTAAACCTGAATCCCCAAATGGATTTGGGAAAACGGTTGTCCTGCAGGAAATCATTGACCTATCCTCAAAAAAAGACCCGGCTTCCATGACGGAAACCGGGTCTTTAACTTGAATCAATCGCGACCGTATTCTTTTAGGTTGAGACGGTTGATTGCGCGTTTCAATGAAAGCTCAGCGCGTTTGAACTCAAGATCTGATAATTTCGTGTCCTGGAGGCGACGTTCTGCCCGGACTTTCGCAGCAGAAGCCCGGTCGTAATCGACCTTGTCTGCAGCTTCAGCCGTTTCAGCAAGAACTGTCACTGTATCCTGGCGCACTTCCATAAAGCCACCGCTGATAGCGATCAACGTGCGTCCGCCATCTTCGTGGCGCAACTTCAAGATGCTGATGTCGAGTGGTGTTACGAGCGGTACGTGGTGAGGGAGAACCCCGATCTCACCAGATATCGTTTTCGCAACGACCATACGGACATCGCCATCATACACTTCGCCATCCGGGGTGACGATATTGACATGAAGTGTGTTCATCTCAAGTCCCCCTTATGCTTTGTCACTTAGACAAGCGTCTTCGCTTTTTCAATCGCATCTTCGATCGGACCGACGAGACGGAATGCTTCTTCCGTCAGATCATCGTGTTTCCCACCGAGGATTTCTTTGAAGCCGCGGATCGTGTCCTTAACCGGGACGTACGATCCTTTTTGTCCTGTGAACTGCTCAGCTACGTGGAAGTTCTGCGACAAGAAGAACTGGATACGACGCGCACGGTGTACAGTCAATTTGTCTTCTTCAGACAACTCGTCCATACCGAGGATCGCGATGATATCTTGAAGTTCTTTGTAACGCTGAAGTGTTTCCTGAACTTGACGTGCTACGCCGTAATGCTCTTCGCCGACGATTTCCGGTGAAAGGGCACGTGATGTAGAAGCAAGTGGATCCACGGCAGGATAGATACCCATCTCAGAGAGACGGCGCTCAAGGTTCGTCGTTGCATCCAAGTGGGCAAACGTCGTTGCAGGAGCCGGGTCAGTATAGTCATCGGCCGGTACATAAACCGCTTGGATCGATGTAACCGAACCTTTGTTTGTTGACGTGATACGCTCTTGAAGCATACCCATCTCTGTAGCAAGTGTCGGCTGGTAACCAACGGCAGACGGCATACGACCGAGAAGGGCCGATACCTCTGAACCTGCTTGTGTGTAACGGAAGATGTTATCAACGAAGAGAAGAACGTCTTGTCCCTGCTCATCACGGAAGTATTCCGCCATTGTCAAACCAGTCAAGGCAACACGAAGACGTGCGCCCGGCGGCTCGTTCATCTGACCGAAGACCATCGCTGTTTGTTTGATAACGCCTGAATCCGTCATCTCGTGGTACAAGTCATTACCTTCACGCGTCCGCTCACCAACACCTGCGAATACCGAGATACCGCTGTGCTCTTGGGCGATGTTGTTGATCAATTCCTGGATGAGGACGGTCTTACCTACACCGGCACCACCGAAGAGACCGATCTTACCACCCTTGATGTAAGGGGCGAGTAAATCAACGACTTTAATTCCTGTTTCGAGGATTTCAACTTTTGTTGAAAGGTTATCAAACGTCGGTGCTTTTTTGTGGATCGGAAGACGTTCCACGCCTGCATCGAGTTCTTTTTCATCAATTGGGTTACCCAGTACGTTGAAGACGCGACCAAGCGTTGCTTCTCCGACAGGTACCGAGATTGGAGCACCAGTGTCCAGTACTTCCACTCCACGGCGTACACCATCCGTAGAATCCATCGCAATGGTACGGACGACGTCGTCACCAAGGTGCAAGGCGACCTCAAGCGTCAAGTCGATAGCCACTTCTTCTACTGTTTGCGGCGTATATTGAATACGAAGCGCGTTGTAGATGTTCGGCAAGTGTCCGTCGAACTTAACGTCGATGACAGGTCCCATGACCGCGACGACGCGGCCTTTTAAACCAAGTTCGTTCATCGTGTTTCCTCCTAGCTATCATTACGCCGAGTGGATTACTGCTGCGCAGCGGCTCCACTGACGA
Organism: Exiguobacterium sp. s145; assembly: GCF_018618835.1. Classification (NCBI taxonomy): domain Bacteria; kingdom Bacillati; phylum Bacillota; class Bacilli; order Caryophanales; genus Exiguobacterium; species Exiguobacterium sp. s145. The sequence continues at coordinate 20,672 of NZ_JACSMV010000004.1, forward strand.
TCTCTGTGATTTCTTGCGTGATTGCAGCTTGTCGAGCCCGGTTGTAGACGAGTGTCAATCGACCGATCAAGTCATCTGCGTTATCTGTCGCACTTTGCATTGCTGTCATACGTGACGCATGTTCTGCTACTTTCGCGTCAAGAAGCGCACCGAAAATCAAGCTCTCCGCATAACGCGGAAGGAGTTCAGCCAGGATTTGTTCCTCGCTTGGCTCGTACTCATAAGTCGTCGAAGACGAAGCTTCGATTTCTCCGAGCGGGAGAAGGGTTTCGACTTTCACTTCTTGGCTGATGACAGACATGAAGTGGTTGTAGCACAGCTTGAGTTCGTCGATTTCGCCGAGCGTGAACGCACTCACTGTACGCTTCACGATTTCTGCGACATCGACATACGAAGGAGAATCGTTTAGTCCTGTGATCGCATCCGTGACCGTGATTCCGCGTGAACGGAAGAACTGGACACCGACTTTACCGACCACGAACAAGACGTAACTGTCCGTAGTATGCTTTTCATTGATTTCCCGGTAGACTTCACGCAGCACGTTGGCGTTATATGCACCAGCTAAGCCGCGATCCGATGTGATGACGATATAGCCTGTCTTTTTGACAGGACGTTTTTCGAGCATCGGATGGCTAGCACCTGTCGTGCCATTCGCAATGGTTCCGAGCACTTCCTGCATTTTCAGCATGTAAGGCTGGAACTTCGCGCTATGTGCTTGAGCGCGGTTCAGTTTCGACGCCGAAACCATGTTCATCGCTTTCGTGATCTGTTTCGTACTTTTCGTCGAGTTGATCCGCATTTGTATCTCGCGCAACGATGCCATTTCGATTCACCACCTTGTTAGTATCAAGAGTGTTCCGCCGAGCCTAAGAGAAATCTCTTAGACTGTCGGTTGGAACGTTTTCTTAAATTCTGAGATTGCAGTAACGATTTCTTCGTCAGCTGGAAGGTTACCTGTTTTACGGATCTCGTCGCAAAGTTGTTTGCGGTTTTGATCGAGCCAGAGGTTGAGTTCCTTTTCAAAACGACGAATATCTGAAACGGCAACATCATCAAGGTGACCACGAGTCAAGGCATAGATGATGATGACTTGCTTATCGACAGTCAACGGTTGGTTGAGATCCTGTTTCAGAACCTCTACTGTCCGCTCACCACGGTTAAGCTTCGATTGTGTCGCTTTATCAAGGTCAGATCCGAACTGTGAAAAGGCTTCGAGCTCACGGTAAGAAGCGAGGTCAAGACGGAGCGTACCCGCAACCTTCTTCATCGCTTTCACTTGAGCCGAACCACCTACACGCGATACCGAGAGACCCGGGTTGATCGCTGGACGGACACCTGAGAAGAAGAGATCCGATTGAAGGAAGATTTGACCATCCGTGATCGAGATAACGTTTGTCGGGATGTAAGCCGAGATATCCGACGCTTGTGTCTCGATGAACGGAAGTGCTGTTAAGCTACCTGCGCCAAGTCCGTCGTTCAATTTCGCCGCACGCTCAAGGAGACGTGAGTGAAGGTAGAAGACATCACCCGGGTAGGCTTCGCGGCCTGGTGGACGCTTCAGAAGAAGCGAAAGCTCACGGTATGCCGCTGCTTGTTTCGAAAGATCATCATAGATGACAAGAACGTGCTTGCCGAGATCCATGAAGTGTTCACCCATCGCTACACCAGCGAATGGTGCGAGGTAAAGAAGTGGCGCCGGCTGTGAAGCTGCTGCCGAAACGACGATTGTGTAATCGAGTGCACCGTTTTTACGGAGTGTTTCAACAACACCACGGACTGTTGATTCTTTTTGTCCGATTGCGACGTAGATACAAATCATGTTTTCTTCTTTTTGGTTGATGATCGTATCGATGGCGATCGACGTTTTACCCGTCTGACGGTCACCGATGATCAACTCACGTTGTCCGCGGCCGATTGGAACGAGGGCATCGATTGCCTTGATTCCCGTCTGAAGCGGTTCGTGAACCGATTTACGTGCCATAACACCAGAAGCTTTACGCTCGATTGGGTTATAGTGTTCTGTTTCGATTGGACCCAGACCATCGATTGGCATACCGAGCGGGTTAACGACACGTCCGAGGAGTGCGTCTCCAGTTGGTACTTCCATGATGCGGCCCGTACGGCGAACAGAGTCGCCTTCTTTGATTTCAAGGTAGTCACCGAGAATGATGATACCGACGTTGCCTTCTTCTAAGTTTTGCGCCAAGCCCATTGTGCCGTTAGCGAATTCTACGAGCTCTCCCGACATGACGTTGTCGAGTCCGTGTGCACGAGCGATACCATCACCGATTTGGATGACTGTACCTGTCTCGTTCACTTCCATCGTAGAACCGTACTGCGCGATACGCGCTTTAAGCAGGGCGCTGATTTCTTCAGCTCTAATGCTCATGCGTTTCACCCCTATTTTCTTACGCTTTTAACAGCTCACGCTCAAGTCGCGTTAGTTTCGTTTCGATCGTGCCATCATATGTCGTGTAACCGATTTGAACACGAAGTCCGCCGATTACGTTCGTATCAACAACATTTTCTACTTCAAGCGTTTTACCTGATTTTTGGCCAAACGTTTCCTTCACGTTCGTGAGTTCTTCGTCCGACAGTTTGTATGCACTTGTGACGATTGCTGTCGCAACGTTACGGTGCTCATTCAACAACGCGATGAAATGCTCTGGTAATGACAATACTTCCGATGCCCGGTCGTTTTCGACCATGACGAGGATTGTATTCAAGACAATCGTATTGAAGCCTGTGAAGCTCGTCTGAAGGACTTGCTTCAGCTCTTCTGCAGAAATCGATGGGTTTTCTAACACCGATGCGAGCTCTGGTGTTGCGTGGAGCACTTCGCCGAGCGTTCGCACATCAGCTTCTGCTTGGTCGAGCACATGATGCTCAAGTGCAAGATCGAAGAGCGCTTTTGCGTAGCGTCCCGCTACGTGGTCACGCATTAGTTCGTGCCCTTAGTATCAGCGAGGAATTGATCGACGAGTGCACGTTGTGCCGCTTCGTCTGTCGCCAGCTGTGTTTTCATGACGTGGCGTGCTGCAGCGATTGCTTGAAGAGCAACATCGTTCTTCAAAGCAGCTTGTGCTTCAGCGCGTTCACGTTCGATTGCACGGCGAGCTTCTTCCTTGCTCAATTCTGTTTCGACACGTGCCTGCTCCATCGCACGTGCTTGTTCTGCCTCAGCTTGACGGCGTGATGCTTCTAACAGGTCACGTGCTTCCGTACGTGCCTTGCTCAGTTCTGCTTGTTGTTGTTCTACGTAGACTTCAGCGTCTTTCCGGCTTTTCTCAGCCGAATTGATCTCGCTAGCCACATGCTCTTCCCGCGCTTTCATCATGTTGACGAGCGGGCCCCATGCGAATTTCTTCAAGAGGATGAGGAGCAAGAGGAAAACGACGATCGTGACGATCATATTGGCGAGAAGAAGATGGTTGCTTTCTGCAACTCCTTCAGCCGCACGATACGTGAGATTCATTCGATTACACTCCCCTCGTGGTTGGTCCTACTTCTAGTATCTACATAAGGGAGCCGTAGCCCCCATGACGGTTCACTCTAATGGAACGAATAACGCCCTATGTAGCTCAGTTCTTCGTGCGTAAAATTAAATACGGATTAAGAGTTGAGAAGAAGGAAACCGACCGCTACACCGATGATTGGAAGTGCCTCAACGAGACCGATACCGATGAACATTGTTTGACGAAGTTCGTTTTTGAGTTCTGGCTGACGTGCTTGTCCTAATACTGTACCGTTTACGATAAGACCGTTACCGATACCTGCGCCGAGTGCGCCGAGTCCGATGATGATCGCTGTTGCAATAAGTTCCATTATGAATTGCCTCCCTAGATTGTGTTCGAAATTTGGTCGTGCGATTATCGGAAAAGCAGATGCTTTACCTTCGAATTAATGGTCGTGCGCTGCCTTATGCCCGATGTAAACCATCGTTAAGATAAGGAAGATATACGCTTGGATTGCTCCGATGAAGAGTGAGAATCCTTGCCAGATCAACATTGGGATCGCTGACAGAATAGCACCGACTGGTCCGAGGAATTGGAAATCGTTCGTTCCAGAGACGATACCGATCGAAAGAATGATACCAATCATGATTTCACCCGCGAAGATGTTACCGTAAAGACGAAGACCGAGAGTCAACGTGTTTGCGAATTCCTCGATGATGGTAATAATAAACATCGGCGTCATAAACGTTTTCGCATACGAGCCGAAGCCGCGCATTTTCACACCGTAATAATGGCTCATGACCACTACCATAGATGAAAGTGCAAGTGTCACATACGGATCTGCAGTTGGTGAGTTGAACCAAATGTAGTGACCCGTCACAACGTTAAAGGGAAGACCCATTAAGTTGGACACGATGATGAACAGGAACAGTGTCATTCCGAAAGTTAGGAAGCGACCCCCTGTTTTCCAGTCCATCGTGCTGCTGATGATTCCGCGAACGAACTCGAGGAACATCTCCATCACGTTTTGAGCACCGGTCGGCTTCATCACAAGACGTCGCGTACCGGCCACGGCAATCAGGAAAACGAGAGCAGCTGCAATCAGCACTGTGATCAAGTTTGTCCAGCTACCGTACAGAACGAAGTCGCCCCAGAGTGGGATTTCGTAAAGTGGCATTTCGTGGTTCATTTGATTATTCACCTCTTTTCCCGCTTAAGTTCGTGAGTAAAATACTCACAAAATTGTATGACGTGGCCGGCGAGAAGGCCTATTACCACCGCAGTTAATGACAATTCGGCTTCATACTTCAAGCCGATCATCACACAGAGTACCGCGACCGCCATGCGTGATACGGTCCCTCGAGACATCGGCTTGCGCCCACGCTCGATTACACGATACATTCGATCGACGCTTAATCGTTGCAGCGTCAAGATCATGAAGCTACCTGCCCCACCCAGTGCCAGTCCATAAATCACCGGATCACTCGGATAACCGACAAGTAACAGGACGGCAAGGATTCCATAATAGAGTCCGAACCATCGTAAGTACGCACGATACAACGCATCTTGAAGGATGATATTCATGTCTTGTCTCCTAACAAGTGCCTGATCATTGCGATCATGCAAAGAATTCCGATGAAAATCCCGATGAACACTGCAAACGTCGCACCCATCTTTTGCCACCAATCCTGCTGTTCCCCATAGTTCCCAACAAGAAAGCCGATGACGATCGGTGCGGCTAGTGCCGTCGAAATTTGCGAGGCCATGACCATACTCGTCGCGAGCCCTTTTTGGCGCACTAGAGACGACCCCCTTTTCCCAGTTGTGAGTTCTTTTTCTTTCCCACAATTTGCGGATTTTCATACTAGTCAAGAATACAATGAGAACCATTTCATAGTCAAATGAATTCACAATTAAAATGGAGCCGTAAAACCATTGTATATCAACAATTGATAAGGTTTTCACAGAGGTGTCCCGTGCCACTCTTTTCACGAAGATGTGAAGAAAATATGTAGTATTATCAACGTTTATCGAGATGGTTCACTAGGTGAACAAAATCCTTGAACAGTAACGTTATATCGTGTTCTGAAATGAGAAACAAGTCACCTAAATCTGATTTGTGTCGATTTTGTGAAAAAACATTTTTCGTTCACATTTGTAAACGCTTCCTTTATGGGACGGTTTACCCCCTCTGACATCTGTTTGTAACAAAGCGGATGCATGGTTTCCAATTCGTTCCGTGTGTCCCTTGTCACAGCTTAAAAATTCACGGATGACTTTCTATTTTCAAGGTCATGATACGGCTCTTTTTTTAACAAAAATCATACATTTAGTCCTTCCGCTTCAGTAGTGGGCTACTGTTTTTTTACTCATCTACCTTGATTTGAAAACGATTGGCTACATATGGTAAAAAGAAGTGACATGAACCAATCAAAAGGAAGTGAACCTCATGGAAACCGAACGCTTTCGTGTTCAGTGCGGGGATTGCTTCGGACTTTGTTGTACGGCCCTCGCGTTTTCCGCTTCAAGCGATTTTGGTCACGACAAACCGGAAGCGACACCCTGCCGGAATTTAGACAACGAGTACCGCTGCCGGATTCACGACCGGCTGCGTCCAAGCGGCTATAAAGGATGCACCGTCTATGACTGCTTCGGTGCCGGGCAACAGATTTCGCAGGTGACATTTTCCGGCGTGTACGATGAGACGACAAAACCGGTCATGTACGCCCTCTATCCGAAGATGGTCCATCTGCAGGAAATGATGTGGTACCTGACAGACGGTATCCGGCCGGCCACCCGCCCGATTCATCATTTGCTCGAGGACAAGCTGGCCGAACTCGATGCCCTGACCCACTCTTCTCCGGAAGAACTGGCGGCACTCGATCTCGATCAGGTAAGGGCAACCGTTCTACCGCTTCTTGCCCAAATCGAAGAACTGGTTCAAACGCCGGTCTCAGGGACAAGCAGACGTCCGCTCCCCCGCGACTGGATCGGAAAAAATCTTGCCGGACAGGATTTCTCCGGCGTTAGTGTCCGCGGCCAGTTTTTACTCGCGACGAACTTATCGAACAGTCGGTTGCGTGGCGTCAACTTCCTCGGTGCCGATTTGCGGGACTGTCAGCTGGCCGGTGCCGATTTGACCGATGCGTTGTTTTTGACACAGGCGCAGGTCAATGCGGCACAAGGCGACGCGAAGACACATCTGCCGGAACGGTTGCTCCGCCCGTCACACTGGGCGTAATTCACTATTCTCCGACAAGAGGAGTGTCTCTTTTCCAAACATAACCGTCATACTATCTTAACAGGCGTTCCGTCCTCTTCCTCATGCGCTTTCCGCAGGCGAGACACAAGCCAGCTTTCCTGCCCCTGTGGTCAGGAAACCGGGTCTCGTTTGTCTCTAACAGCGCAAAAAAACGCGCTTTTTCCTGCAGGAGTCGCATGAAACGAGGACGTTCACGTCGCCTATTGACACATCGTTCGTACGTCCATCTTTGGAACAGATAATTCTGTTGTATTCCAAAAAGGACCGAGGCCTCCGTTTTTGACGGGGACATCGGTCCTTTTGCTGTATGCCTATACTTTCGTCAGTTCTCTACTTTAAACGGCTCAAACGCCGCATCCTGATTAAAATGTTCCAGAATTGCCGCCGCAATCCGTTCAGAAGCATGACCGTCTCCATAAGGATTTGAAGCCTGGGCCATCTTGTTATGTGCTACTTCGTCTTCGAGCAACTCACTCGCGAGACGATAGATTGTTTCTTCATCCGTTCCGGCCAGCTTCAGCGTTCCCGCTTTAACGCCTTCCGGACGTTCGGTCGTATCGCGTAAGACGAGAACCGGCACACCGAGTGACGGAGCTTCTTCCTGGACGCCGCCGGAATCCGTCAAGATAAGGTGCGCCCGGCTCGCAAAGTTATGGAAGTCAAAGACGTCGAGCGGCGGAATCAAGGTGATGCGGTCGTGTCCTCCGAATACGTCACTCGCCGCTTCCTGGACGACAGGATTCAAATGAACCGGATAGACGATATGAATGTCCGGATGGTCGTCGACAAGACGCCGGATCGCCCGGAACATCTGGTGCATCTTCGCACCTAAATTTTCCCGCCGATGGGCCGTCATCAGGACAAGTCGCTTCGAACCGATTTGTTCGAGAACGGGATGGACGTAATCCGGTTGGACCGTCGTTTGCAGGGCATCAATCGCTGTGTTTCCGGTCACGAAAACACCCGCGTGTCTGTTTTCAGACGCCAGATTCGCTGCCGCCTGCTCGGTCGGTGCAAAATGCAGATCGGCCAGCGTCGAGGTCAATTGCCGGTTCACTTCTTCCGGGAACGGTGAGTACTTATTGTATGTACGAAGTCCGGCCTCGACATGTCCCACAGCGATTTGATTGTAGTAGGCAGCGAGACTGCCGACGAACGTCGTCGTCGTGTCACCGTGGACAAGGACGAGATCCGGTTTGACTTCCTTCATGACAGCATCGAGTCCCTCGAGACCGCGTGTCGTGATATCGACCAGGGTCTGCCGCGCTTTCATGATGTTCAAGTCATGATCCGGTGTAATCTCGAACAGCTCCAAGACTTGATCGAGCATCTCCCGGTGTTGGGCCGTAATCGTGACATGGACGTCAAACGCAGGGTTGTTCTTTAAGACGTTGACGAGCGGTGCCATTTTGATGGCTTCCGGTCGTGTGCCGAAAATCGGCATGACTTTGATGGGCATACGGACTTCCTCCTTCTTGCTTCTGTTTTCATTAAAACATATTCCGCGTCACGTGCGCAGTCCGCACTTGTGGCAACTCATACAAAAAAAGACGCTCCCTTCGCAGGAAGCGCCTTTCATTCTGTTTATTACTTTGTACCAAACAGACGGTCACCCGCATCCCCGAGTCCGGGAACGATATAACCATGGTCGTTCAATTTCTCATCAAGTGCCGCAAGATAGATATCGACATCCGGATGTTCTTCCTGAATGCGTTTGACGCCTTCAGGTGCCGCACAGAGGCAAGCCAGCTTAATGCTTTGTGCACCCTGTTTTTTCAAAGAGGAGATTGCGTCAGCAGCAGAACCGCCTGTCGCAAGCATTGGATCGACGACGACGAAATCACGTTCTGCGACGTCTGTCGGTAATTTGAGATAGTATTCTGTCGGCTCAAGTGTTTCCGGATCACGGTAAAGACCGATGTGTCCTACTTTGACGTTCGGCATCATGCGAAGCATGCCGTCCACCATCCCAAGACCTGCACGAAGAATCGGAACGATTCCCAGTTTCTTGCCCTCGATCATTTTTTGCGTCGTTTTCGTGACCGGTGTCTCGATTTCAACGTCAGTAAGTGGTAGGTCGCGTGTGAGTTCATATGCCATCAATGAAGCCACTTCGTCGACAAGCTCCCGGAATTGTTTCGTTCCTGTTTCGACTTTACGCATGATCGTCATCTTGTGCTGAATCAATGGGTGATCAAATACATGTACTTTACTCATTGTTTTGCATCTCCTCTCCATTCTCTTTTCGCATTGTACTCCAAAAAGCGACTGCTTGGGAACTGTTTTCTTCGAATCAATCTCCCAGCGTACTCTTCCCTTGAAGGATTGCCTTCGCAGCATATGACCATTCGTTGTCAGGTTGTTTCGCTAATTCCTGTAATGTAGTTTTGTAATTACCGACTTTATTTTTTTGTTCGTAAACAGCCTGCATCCATAAGACATCACTCATGTAACCGGATTCCGGGAAATCATTCCGATACGCCAGATAGTCACTTTGTTTCGTTTCCTTCAGCTTTCCGGCTGCAATCAGTTTGTAGAAACGTGCCATACCGGCTGTCTCTTTATTCGTCAGGACCTTTCCGGTCAACAATTGGTTCGCCGTTTCATACTCTTTGGACTGAACGGAAGAAACTGCCTCCTGAAGGGCCTGCTCAGGACCCTTCGTTGACGCTTGTGGCTCCTCTTGTTCCGTTTCTTTCGATTGATCGGCTTTAGTTTTTTTTGTTTCCGTCTTTTTTTCTTCAGATGCCGTCAGCTTCTCATTTTTTTGTTTCAGCTGTTCGACTTCTTTTTCTAAAGTTGCAAGCTTTTGTTCAACGCTCGTTTGTTCGGAAATTTTTTTAGGCGGAGCTTCCTCGGAAAAATCAACTTGCGTAATGCCGACTGCTAATAGGCCGGCTACGACTAATCCACCTAACCACAACGGATTGCTCCGAAGAATTTTTTTCCATGACTTCAGTTGCGAATGATTTTGTACAACAGAAGGATATGCCGAAAAACGTTTTCGGGCCAATCGTTTCCCACCGATTTTTCCTGCAATCGCCAATCGGTAACGGTAAATCTCCGCCGGTAACGGAAGAGGTTTCCACTGCATGAACCGTGCATCGGCCTGTTCATAAAAACCGGCTTGTTCCATGATGACAATGGCTTTAAAATCTTCAACCAATCGTTTATAGTCACGTTTTGATAAACTTTTATCTTCCAACCATTTCGTAATGTGTGCCGTATTAATCGTCTCTAGTTCCGACCGTATGAATTTAGATAAGTCCATCGTTTAAATCCACCCTTAAATTATTCGTATTCAGTTAAGTATATCAAAAATACTGCTCTAACTTTTATTTTTAGTGCGAAAACAAAAGTCAGAGCAGTATCCTGTTTTAATTGATTTCTTGAATCTGTCCATCTTCCATCCGTAAGACACGGTCACAATACGTCAGCATCCGTTCGTCATGGGTGATGACGATGACCGTCTTGCCGTGCTCATGTGCCTGTCGCTGCAACAACTCCATCACCTGTCGAGCATTCGTATAGTCGAGGCTCGCGGTTGGTTCGTCCGCTAAGACAAGACGCGGATCATTGACAAGCGCCCGGGCAATCGCAACCCGTTGCCGTTCTCCGCCGGATAATGCTTGCGGAAGATGGTCGGCGCGGTCACGTAATCCGAACACTTCAAGATGGGTCGCCGCATCGATGGTGTGACCGGCTTCTTCCGCGACAAGCTCCAGTTGTTCCGCTGCGGTTAAAAAGGGCACGAGGTGGGATTCCTGAAAGATGAAGCCGATTTCGAGCAGTCGCATTTGTCGTCTTTGTTCATCCGACGTGTCCTGCAGGAGTAGGTCATCAAACTGGATCTTTCCTCCGGACGGGGTCTGCAGAAGACCAAGCAGCTGGAGTAATGTACTTTTCCCGCTGCCGCTTGGTCCGACAAGTGCAATCAACTCTCCTTCTTTTGCTTCAAATGAGACATGTTGCAGCACTTTCATCGCCCCATACGTTTGTTCGACCTCCGTCAGCTTTATCATCCTGTCATTCCTCCCATCGCATCCGCCGGTTCCAGTTTTCTCAAAGCACGCAACGGAATCAGACCACCGAGTAGTGCTGTCACGATGATCAATCCACCGTACAGCAGACTGGTCGTCCATTCAAAGCGGAATGGTAAATCGTCCGGTAACAGTTGTCCGGCCGTCCAAGTCAACAACAGACTGACTGAAAACGAGACGACCGTCAGCAAAAATACCTGCAGGACGAGTCCTTGCCCAATCGTCCGCGTCCGAATCCCGATTGCTTTCAGGATACCGAGTTGTTTCATCTTTTGCATCGTCAAGATGTAGAAGAAGGCCGTCAAAATCAACGAACCGATGACGATCAGAGCGAGCCGCATCATCTGGAACGAGTTTTGTTCCGCCGCGTAACCCGGTACCTGTTCAACGATTTGCTGTTTCGTATACGTCGCAAGCGTAGTTTTGATCGGTTTCCCGCTGATGAAGGCAGAGACATAATCCGTCCCCATCTGCTGTTGCCAGTCGTCCCATGTCGAAAGCGTCATCCAGACGACCGGTGCATGGCTGTAGCGTCCGTCGTTGACCGTACCGACGATTTCGAACGTCTGTTTCGTCCGGAAGTCCGTGACCGAATCACCGACTTTCGTACCGCTCTGTTCAGCGTACTGTTGATCGACCAACACCTGTCCGTCCTTTAAGTCCGCCAGTTGACGCGGTCCGTAACGCGTATCACTCGGAGAAGCGAACACGGTCACATCGTCTTTTGTTCCATTCCTTTTTTCGAGCACCATGTTTTGTACACCTAGTGCTTCCGTTGCCACCGGTTGATCCGTCCGCTCTAAAAAGGATCGTGTCAGCTGCCCTTCCGCATCCTTACTCAAGGCAACCTGCTCGATCGGCAAGTTACGGACAATTGCTCCATTGTCATATGCCAGTCCATCGGCCAGTCCGGAAATCATCAAAATCAACAAGACGATCAACGTCGTCACGATTGCCATCAAGAAGAACCGTTGCCGCATCCGAATCAATTCACGCCATCCCATCTTCATCTGTCATCCCTCCTGTTTATACGTTACAGATTTGATTGTAGCGGGCGAAGATGAACGGAACATGAACGACTCCGTCTTACTTAAAAAAAGTCAGGACAATCGTCGTCCCTGTACCGGGAATCGACTCGATCCGAATCTGTCCTTTTAATTGATCAACCGTCTCCTTGACGATCGCCAGTCCGAGACCGGCCCCACTCGTCCCCCGTGACGTATCGCCCTGATAAAATCGTTCGAAGGCATGGCTGATCATTTCTTCCGTCATACCCGGTCCTTGATCCTTGATCCGCACAAGGACCGATTCGGCTTGGGTATCGACTTGAATCGTAATCAAATCGCCTTCCGCTGAGACATGTAAGGCATTTCGAATCAGATTTTGAAAAATCTGTTCTAGCGCCAACTCATCCGCCAGAATCACCGGCTCATCCGATGCCTCAAGCGCAACGGCCATACCCCGTTCATCCAACTGGTAACGAAGCGTCTCCAGTGTCGCCTGAATGGATTGGACGAGCTGAATCGGCTGTCGTTTAAGCGGTCGCCCTTCATCGAGCCGGGCCAAAGTCAGTAATTGACGGGTCAACTCGGCCATCCGGGTCGCTTCCTGTCCGATCGTCCGTAACTTCAGACGCTCTTCCGTTTCAGCAGACCGTTCGAGCTGCTCCGCGTATCCTCTGATTGTCGTCAGCGGCGACTGGAATTCGTGCGAGACATTGGCGACGAATGCTTTACGTTCCGCGTCCGACTTCGCGACGGCCTGCGCCATCTCGTCAAACCGCCGTGATAACTCTCCAATCTCATCTTGTCCGGCCGTCGCGACCGAAATCGAGTAATCCCCGGCCGTCATCTGTTCCGTCGCCATCGTCAATCGTTTGATCGGACGCACCAGGTAACGGATTGAGAAAATCAGCAGCAGAAAACTGAGCAGAACGAGTAATGCCAGGAACGCACCGACGAACAGATGCAGCTCCCGAATCTGCCGGCTTAAGTCCGGACGGATGAATACGGCGTCTGTCCCTGCAGCCGTTTGTAAGGACGTTCCGTACGTATTGATGACTTCGTTATCAAACAATCCGAGCAGGAACAAATGGAACGGGTAGTCCCGCATCCCCTGATAGACCTGTCCGTCCTGCACCGATCGAAGGATCTCAGGTGCGATTGTCTCATTACGGAACGGATTCCCGTACCGCTTGACCTGTCCGGATTCCGACACGACATAGAGTTGAAAGCCGGTCGCACTGAGCATCTCGTAAAATGAGTCAACACGCCGGTCCCCATGCTGTTCGTAATACGCGAACGACGTCTCGACCGCTTCTTCGACCTTCTGGCTGTAAGAAGCTTGCCAAACCGTGTAATACAAGACATTGCTGATCAATAAGGCAATCAACGCCGAGACGAGCAGGACCAGACAGACGAGGCCGACGATTTTGACATATAACGACTTCATGATTTCACCTCTAACCGGTATCCGAGACCACGGACTGTCTGAATCGTGATCGCATCCGTCTGTTGTAAACGGGCACGCAACCGCTTGATATGGACGTCAATCGTCCGGTCGTCTCCCATGAAATCGAGCCCCCAAACGTGTTCAATCAGTTCTTCGCGGCTGAAGACCCGTCCCGGAAAGCTCGCCAGTTGGTGCAACAATTCGAACTCACGGCGGGGAATCGTCAACCGGGTCGTTCCAATCGTCAGCTGCTGACTCTGTTTATCGATTACGACTTCACCGAACTGCATGATCGGGACGACGGCTTTTTGATAACGCCGGGCTACGGCATGCAGACGAAACACTAGTTCTTCCGGATCAAACGGTTTCGTGATGTAATCATCGGCGCCGGCTGAAAAGCCGTCACGTTTATCGGTCAGTTCTCCGAGAGCCGTCAGCATCAAAATCGGAATTTCCTGACTTTCCCGCAACAAGGTACACAGTTCAAAACCGGTTCGTCCCGGCACCATCACATCCAGCACGGCGGCTTCGAACAGTTGATGACTCATCCACCGGGCTGCTTCGTTCCCGTCCGCCGTCGCGACAATCTGATGGCCGTCCGCTTCAAGTGTCTCCCTAACCAGTCGCTGAATATGTAAATCGTCTTCTACGACTAAAATCTTCATCATCCTTCACTTCCTTTCCGATTAGCTGAAGGTCATCAAAAAACCACCCCGCACTTCTCATCAATCGAAAAGGTCGAGGTGGTGATTGTACGCTTAAAACTTAACCGCGTTCCGGATAAAGCGGGAAACGACCTGTCAAGGCCAGGACCTGCTTGTGGGCACTTGTCAGTGTTTCTTGATCTTCCGGATTTTTCAGAACAAGTTCGATCAGTTCTGCAATTTGTTTCATCTCGGATTCTTTGAATCCACGCGACGTCATTGCCGCTGTTCCAATCCGGATCCCACTCGTGACGAACGGGCTCGCCGGATCAAACGGAATCGTGTTTTTGTTGACCGTGATACCGGCTTCGTCCAGCGCATGCTCTGCCAGCTTGCCCGTGATACCAAGCGGTTGGAGATCAACGAGCAGCAGGTGGTTGTCCGTACCGCCAGAGACGATCCGTAATCCACGTGCCGTCAACTCTTCGCCGAGGACTTTTGCGTTGGCCACGACTTGCTCGATGTACTCCTTGAAGTCAGGTGCTAATGCTTCCGCAAAGGCAACGGCTTTCGCTGCGATGACGTGCATGAGCGGTCCGCCTTGGATTCCCGGGAAAATCGATTTATCGATGGCTTTCGCATGCTCTTCTTTACAAAGAATCATTCCACCGCGCGGTCCACGAAGCGTCTTGTGCGTCGTCGTCGTGACGAAGTGGGCATGTTCGACCGGGTTCGGATGCAGACCTGCTGCAACGAGTCCCGCGATGTGGGCCATGTCGACCATCAAGTAGGCACCGACACTGTCCGCGATTTCACGGAATCGTTTGAAGTCAATCACGCGCGGATAAGCCGATGCTCCCGCAACGATCAGTTTTGGTTTGTGTTCTTCCGCAAGCTTCGCGACGACATCGTAATCGATCATCTCTGTTTCTGGATCGACGCCGTACTCGACGAAGTTGTATTGAACACCGGAGAAATTCACAGGACTGCCGTGTGTCAGATGACCACCATGGGAGAGGTTCATCCCGAGGACCGTATCGCCTTGATCGAGAATCGTGAAGTAGACTGCCATGTTGGCCTGGGCACCTGAGTGCGGCTGAACATTAACGTGTTCTGCTCCAAAAATGGCCTTCGCACGATCACGTGCCAAGTTTTCCGCTAAATCGACGAACTCACAACCGCCGTAATAACGACGACCCGGGTAACCTTCAGCGTATTTGTTCGTCAGCACGCTGCCTTGAGCTTCCATGACCGCTTGTGAGACAAAGTTTTCTGACGCAATCAACTCGATGTTATCGCGTTGACGTCCTAGTTCCTTGCGCATAGCCGAAAAGAGTTCCTCATCTTGCTGTTTCAGATACGTTAGTGGTGTTTGTTCCATCTGAATTCCCCCATTCATTTCGATAAACCTATCTTAACACGAATAATCTCTTGCGGGCACCCTCTAAAAATCCATTAAAAAAGCAAGGGGAGTGCAACCCCTTGCGCAAATCATTCGTATTTAGCGCGCGCGCCACCAATCAGTTTCGGTCGCGTCACGGCAGCCGTCATATGTGCCTCACCGATTTCGCGGTGCGGCAGACGGACGGGAATCGCCACATGTTTCAAGTGCATCCCGATGAACGTATCGCCGATATCGATGCCGGCATCGGCCTGGATCGCTTCGACGACGACCGGTGCCGAAAAACGCTGATACGCGACGCTCGCCATCGAACCGCCGGCTTCCGGAACCGGAACAACCGTCACGGCTTCGAGACCGAGCCGTTCGACGATCTGCCGCTCCAAAGTCAAAGCACGGTTGATGTGCTCACAGCCTTGAAACGCCAGATCGACCTGATGCGAACGGCGGAACGTATCAAAGACATCGAACAACGCTTCTGCGACTTCGGGTGAACCCGCTTTCCCGATTTGTTTCCCGATGACTTCACTTGTCGAACAGCCGATGACAAGCAACTTTCCTTTTAACGGGAAACGTTCATTCAATTCCGTCAACGAGGCTTCGAGATCCTGTTTGATTTGTTCCAAATCCATTTACTTCACCTCATAATCTGAGATTTTGCAGACACGGTTTTCGTGACGTCCACCTTCGAATTCCGTCTCGAGCCAGATTTTCGCGATGTCACGCGCAAGGCCCGGTCCGATGACACGTTCGCCCATCGTCAGGATGTTCGAGTTGTTATGCTGACGTGTCGCTTTTGCGCTAAACGTATCATGGACGAGCGCCGCGCGGATGCCTTTGACTTTGTTCGCCGCGATTCCGATTCCGATGCCGGTCCCGCAAATTAAAATCCCGCGGTCGAATTCACCGTTCGCAACTGCTTCCGCGACCGGAATCGCGACGTCCGGATAATCGATTGATTCGGATGAATACGTGCCGAAGTCCGTATAATCAATTCCGAGCTCCTGTAAGAGTTCATTCAGTTCTGCTTTTAACTTAAAACCACCATGGTCTGCTCCAATTGCTACTTTCATCGTTACTATTCCCCCGTTTGTTTAGGTTGTTTTTTCGGAAGTTTCCGGTTGTCCGGTGCTTTTCTTCCGTTTCCGTTCTGCGTCAATTTTAACACAAGACGGTTGACGAGGGGTTCGAGTTCATTTCGGACCTGCCGGTAGACGTTCATCGATCCGCCGTACGGATCATTGATATCCCGTTCAAGGCCGGTCACATACTCGTACAGCGTAAACGTCCGGTCTTTCAGTTCCGGGTACCGTTCGCCGACTTCCTGTTTATGACTGCGTGTCATCGTCAAGATGATATCCGACCAACGCCCGAGGACGTCGTCAAAGACTTGCGTATAGTGCTCGAGTTCGATTCCGCGCTCCCGTAAGACCTGTAAGGCGTTTTCGGAAGTATCAAACCCTTGCATCGAACGCAGACCGGCAGAGCGGACATCGAATTCTTGATCGGCCACTTTTGAGCGTAATAATGCCATTGCCATCGGGCTACGGCATGTGTTTCCTGTACAGATAAACAATACACGACGTGTGCTCATCTCAGTATCCTCCTTCTTTACGGGCGAATGATCCGACCACCTGCTGCCTTGTGGAGCCGATTCCGGACTGCTAGCCCAACCCCTTCTTCTGATAGGTCCCGTACAAAAATCTGATCTACTGTCGTCTGATCAAATCGCCGTAAACAATCGTAAAGACGCTGCGCAGCTGTTTCCATCGTTGTTCCTAGGAAACAACGGACATCGGCTTCGATGTCTTCTCCGTCAAAGAGAATGACGCCTGTCTTTTGTCCATTTTGGCGTGCTTCATCGATGAGTTGCTGCAGGAATGAGAGGTCACCCGCGACAACGGATAAAGTGGCTTCCGGTGCATAATGCGTGTACTTCATCCCTGGTGCCTTCGGTGTCTGATCCTTCATCGATAAGGCAGGATCAAGTGCCGTGTTCCCGATGACAGATTCGATCTGTTCCCGCGTCACACCGCCCGGTCGTAAAATCACCGGTGGATTCGTGGTACAGTCGATGACCGTCGATTCCACACCAATTCCGGTCTCCCCGCCATCGACGATTGCGGCGATGCGGCCCGAGAGGTCATGTGCGACGTGCGCAGATGACGTCGGTGAGGGTTTTCCGGAACGGTTGGCACTTGGTGCTGCTAGACCCAGTCCGGTCGCTTCAATCAACTGAAGCGCCAGCGGATGGTCCGGCATCCGTAATCCGATCGTATCCAGTCCTGCGGTGACGAGTGAGGATGCACGCCCGTTTGATTCTAAAATGATCGTCAAGGCACCTGGCCAAAACGTATCCATCAATTGCGCCGCGACATCCGGAATATGAGTGACGAACTGCTTTGCCTGTTCGACGGATGCGACATGGACAATCAACGGATTGTCGGAAGGTCGACCCTTCGCGGCGAAAATTCGCCGAACGGCCGTTTCGCTCGTCGCATCTCCCGCAAGACCATAGACGGTCTCCGTCGGAATCGCGACGACCTCACCTTCCTGTAATAGTCGTACCGCTTCCTCTAATGTCTCCTGCTGAATCATTTCCGTCTTCACTCTGGACAATCCTTTCGTTCCGCATACACGATACGGTCTTTACCGTTTATATCTTTTAAAATACCCGTTTCTACAGTTGGATAACGTTTTTTTAACATCATTTGCACTTCTTGTCCCTGATTGTGTCCGATTTCGAACGCAATCAGACGAAAATCATCGCGTAAGACACGTGCGCTATCTTCAAGCAGGCGGCGGTAGAATACAAGTCCGTCTTTCCCGCCAAATAAAGCAAGGTGCGGTTCATGATCAAACACGACGTCACTGAGCAATTCATCTTCTTCAATATAAGGGGGATTCGAGACCAGCACCCGGACCGAATGGTCAGCAAGCGGTGCCAGTAAGTCACCTTCCAAAAAGGTGACCTCTCCTCCAAGCGTCTGTTGATTTTCCTTTGCCACCGCAATGGCTTCCGGTGAAATATCGACCGTCGTGACCGGTTGTCCGAGTTCAAGCGCAAGCGTCAGACAAATTGCGCCGCTGCCGGTGCCGATATCGACGATTTCCCCCGGTTGGAACGTTTCGCCCTGCAGGCGTCCCGTCACGAATTCAATCAATTCCTCCGTCTCCGGGCGCGGAATGAGAACGGCCGGTGACACACGGAAATTTCGTCCGTAAAACGGTTGATATCCGATCAAATGCTGAACCGGGACACCATTTAAATGCGCCAATAAATATTCACTGAACAACAGGTCCTGTTCCGGCTCGAGTTCGTCCGACAGGCGGATCAATAATCCGGTCCGGTCGACCTGTAAAACGTGCATAAGTAACCATTCGGCACTCGAGGCCTCGCGTCCTGCCGTCACGAGCATCGTTTGTGCTTGATTGAGACGTTTTGCGATCCGCATCAGTTCGCCGCCTCCGATGCTCGGGCCTGATACTCCATCACAAGGGTATCGATGACTTCATCCATCTCGCCCTGGAGAATCCGGTCGAGTTTTTGAATCGTCAGACCGATCCGGTGATCGGTGACACGGTTTTGGGCGAAGTTATACGTCCGGATTCGTTCCGACCGGTCACCCGTGCCGACCGCCGATTTCCGTTTTTCATCGTACTCGGCCTGCTGCTCGCGTTGAATCTTGTCGTAAACACGGGCCCGTAATACCTTCATCGCTTTTTCTTTATTTTTGATTTGTGACTTCTCATCCTGACAGCTGGCGACGATGCCGGTCGGGACGTGCGTTACGCGAACCGCCGACTGGGTCGTATTGACCGATTGCCCGCCCGGTCCGCTCGATGTGAATGTATCGACACGGACATCCTTGTCATGAATCTCGACCTCGACATCTTCCGCTTCCGGCAAGACGGCGACGGTCGCCGTTGACGTATGAATCCGTCCGCCTGACTCCGTTGACGGAACACGCTGGACGCGGTGCGCGCCATTCTCGTATTTCAGTTTCGAGTAGGCTCCCGTTCCTTTGACGATGAAGATGATTTCCTTGTAGCCGCCGAGCTCCGTATAACTGGCATCGATGATCTCGATTTTCCAGTTCTGTTTTTCGGCAAACTTCGAGTACATCTTAAAGAGGTCACCGGCAAATAACGCCGCTTCGTCGCCGCCTGCCGCGCCGCGGATTTCGACGATGACGTTTTTGTCGTCGTTCGGATCTTTCGGCAGGAGCAGTGCTTTCAGCTTCGTCTCGAGTTCCTTGATCTCCGGTTCCAGCACGGCGACTTCTTCTTTGGCAAGATCGCGCATCTCCGGGTCGGTCAGCATCTGACGCGCTTCCTGATACGCCTCCATCTTGTCGCGGTAGACACGGTACACTTCGACAGTCGGTGCCAGTTGCGACTGCTCCTTCGACACCTCACGCAATTGATTCGTATCTTTAATGATGGCTGGATCCGCCAGCAGGTCATTTAATTTTTCGTAGCGGTCCTCTAACGCACTTAATCGCTCTAACATTTTCGGTCATCCTTCCTGATGATTCTTCTGTCGTCAGTATAGCAAATATTTAAAGATACGTTACGCTGAAGAAACATTTCTTCCTTTTAGAAGTGTTCCTTCTTAATTCCTCACCTATTGACGGACTGGATAGAATTCCCTATAATTAGTGTACTAATTGAATTAATACACTTAAGGAGGTCATCGAATGTTTACGGTTGACCCTAAAAGTTCGTTGCCGATTTATGAGCAGCTGGTCGCCCAAATCATCCGTGCGATTGCCCGTGGATTGCTTCGGTCCGGCGAACAGATGCCGTCCGTCCGCGAACTGGCGAGCACGTTACTCGTCAATCCGAATACCGTTTCCCGTGCCTATCAGGAACTCGAAAGTCAGAACTTCATCGTCACGATGCGCGGCAAAGGGTCGTTCATTTCCGACCTGCCGATTGAACGGGTCAAACAGGCGGCGATTCAGCCGCATGTGCAGACACTGTGCGCTGTAGCCGATGAATTATCGATATCCAATGCAGATCTGTATCAACTACTTATTCAAACAAGGGAGGATTCATCATGTTGACCGTGTCTCACCTGACCAAACAGATTGATTCCAAAATGATTTATGAAAACGCCTCGTTCACGTTACCGGCCGGAACGATCACGGCATTGATCGGACGAAACGGTGCCGGAAAGACGACATTAATGAAGACACTCGTCGGAGCACTTGAACCGTCGCGCGGAAAAGTCGAATGGAACCAGCAGTCGATCCATCACGTTCCGGCAGCCCGGCAGCATCTGTTTTTAGTCCCGGATTCACTCGGGGTCTATCGCCAGATGACACTAGGCGAATTGATTGGCTTTTACAATGCGTTTTATCCGAATTTTGAGCGGACTTTTATTGAAAACTATTGCCGCACGTTGAATCTCGATCGCGGACGGCGTGTCACATCGCTCTCGAAAGGTCAGGCGCAACTGTTTTTACTGCAGCTGGGGTTCGCGACGAACGCACCGGTCCTGCTGCTTGATGAACCGACGGACGGACTGGACCGGATCAATAAACGAAACTACTTAAAACAACTCGTGACGTTGCTTGCTGAACGTCAAACCGCCGTCCTGATCGCGTCCCACCAGTTGGAGGAACTCGATTCACTGGCCGACCGGATCATGACGATCGAACAACACCTCGTCAAAGAACCGCAAACACTCGAAGATGCAAAATCGAGCATGCAGAAATGGCAGCTCGCCTACGAGACGGTCCCGGATTTCCAACATCATGACGTCCACGTCTTATCGCAGACCGGTCGGGTCGTCACGCTGATCGTCCGCTCAGAAGCTGGTGCTGCCTACGTCGATAACACGAATCCGTTACTAAAGGATGCATTACCTGTCCAACTCGAAGATTACTTTTTAGGAACGTTCGGAGGCGATCAACATGTATAAACAACTGATCCGTTATCATATCAAGCAAGGCATCTGGCCACTCGCATCCCTTTTCCTGCTCGCCGTCTTCAGTTACGGCTTCGGCAGTTATACGGTCATCGATAACTTCGGTACATACGGCGGCGCAGAAACCGAAATCATCCAGTCTGTACTCGTTAGTCCGAGTTTTGCCGGGTTCGGTGCGATTTTGATGGCTGTCTTCGCGATTTTAATCCTCGGCAAAGAACGGGGAAGCGGCCGGAGTTTAATGCTCCATGCGCTGCCGGTCAATAAAAAAACGCTCTACTGGATCAAGTGGGGTCTTGGTGTCGCGGTCCTGCTGATTCTGCCGATCATCGGTTTCTTCTTCAGCTGGCTGATTTTACAAGGACTCGGCGGCATTCATCCTTTTGACTATGTCAGCTTGTCCGGCCTGGCACTCGACTTCGTGTCCTATTTCCTGTTCGACCTCGTCGTCTTCAGCATCTTTTTACTCGCGGGAACGATTGCCGGTGATGTCATCGGTCAGTTGCTGCTCGGTCTGTTCTTCTTGTTTTTAAACTACTTGACCTTTTTTGCGGTCGTTGCCATCACGACGCTTGGTTTCGGCCTTGCAGAAGAGCAGGATTCGTCATTCGATTTCCTGACGACGATAGCTTCTCCGTTTACCTTGTTGTTCCAAGAAGAACAGTTAACCAGTGCGCTCGTATTCAACTTCGTCTTGCTTGTCGTCGTGGTCAGCTTCGGCAGTCTGCTTTATGTCCGAAGCGAAAACGAACGTCTTGGTCGTTTCACGGTTTTTCCGAAGATTCATCCGCTGTTGATCATCGTGTTTTCTGTCTATACGACTGTTTTACTCGCTGCCATCATCGGTATCATCTCGTCTGAAAATCAATTTCTCTACTGGCTTGCCGTCGCGATTCTCGCTTGGCCCGCTTTCAGTTCATATCGTCGGATGATTGGGTGGAAACGTTAATTCCGTGCTACACTATCCCCAATACTTGTGAAAAAGGACGGAATCGATCATGCCCAAATATCTTCAGATTTATCAACAATTGGTCGACCGGATCCAGGACGGAACGTTACCGACCGAAACAAAACTCCCTTCCGAAACGGAATTAATGCAGGAATTCGGTGCCAGTCGCGGGACGGTCCGAAAGGCGATTGATGCCTTACAGGACAAAGGCTTCGTCCGCAAACACCAGGGCAAAGGCGTCTTCGTCCTCAGCCAGGACGCGATTGCCTTTCAGTTCAACGGCATCGTCAGCTTTTCGGAAGCCAACCGGCAAATGACTGGACATGATGTCAAGACGGAGGTCATCTCCTGCGACCTGATCGAAGCGGCCGAGGAAATGGCACAGTTGTTTCATGTCACACCCGGCACATCACTAACACAGGTCAAACGGGTTCGGACGATTGACGGGGAACGGGTCATCTTTGATATCAACCTGTTCGTGACATCCCTCGTCCCCGGTCTGACGAAAGAAATTGCCGGCGCATCGATCTATGCATACATCGAACAGACTCTCGGACGGCAGATCAGCTATGCCAAACGAAAAATCGAAGCCCAATCCGCGACGGCAGAAGATCAGCAGTATCTTGACCTCGAAGGCACCTCCCACGTCATCGTCATTACGAATGACACGTATTTTTACGAGGGACAGCATTTCGAACGGACGCAGTCGCGTCACCGGCTGGATAAGTTCCAATTCACCGATATCGCACGCCGCTGAGCAAAAAAACGAACACACATTTAAACAGAACTATGGGAGAGCGGATTTAAATTCCGTTCTCTCTTTTTTTAAGGAATCATTCACTCTTTCATTTGAATGTTATATTATAGAAAAAAGAAGTCAAATTTTAGGCAGTTTCATATATTTTTCAACTGGAGGTTTTACCTTTGCCATTTAAGAAAGGATTACATACTTTACTAAAACGTGGGCAGGATGTCTCCGTCATCGACGAACATTTCATGGAAAACCATCCAGATGCGATTTTTACCCTTGACCCGACCGGACGTGTGACACGTCTGAACGATAAAACCTCTTTGCTGCTCGGATATACAGGACGCGATTTAATGAACCATTTCAGTTTTTTTGTTCATCCGGAGGACCAAGAGACGACGCTGCAACATTTTCAGAAAGTCATGTCCGGGAGCAGTGAGACCTATGCGATCCGCGTTCGTCATGTCAACGGACAGTATCTTGAGATGCAAATCGTCAACATCCCGATTTTTTCAAACAACTTGATTGTCGGGGCCTACGGAATCATTCGTGACTTGACGACAAGCCGCGTCATGAAACAACAGATGGATGCGATTCAGTTCGATCAACAATTGGTCGAAACGCTTCCCGGTATCGCCATTGCCGCTTTTAATGAAGACGGCTGTTTGTTACGTGCGTCCGATTCATTCGCCGAACTGTTTAGTGTTTCACCGGACCAGATTAAGACGTTGTCCAAACAGGAACTGTTTCAACGGATCGATCCTGCACATCAGCAGGAATTCCGGGAATTTCTCGATTTGCTGAAAGCCAACCGTCTTCTTCCTTCGCTCGATATCGAAACCCGTGTCATCCATCCGCAACACGGATTTCAGGATGTCTTTTGCCGGTGCGCCTTCCGCCGGACCGGCGCGAACGAACAGGCGGAGCTGACATGCGTCATCTATAACTTGTCCGAGCATAAATTGCTTGATAAACAACTTCATGATGAAAAGGAAAAGTTGCTGACGTTCCAACAAGTCTCGACCAGTGCCATCTACCGTTACGATTTCACGGAAAAGACAATCATTTTTCATACACGCGGCTTCGAGAAGATTTTTTCCGGCATCCTTCATCACTATGAAGGCACGGAAGGAACCTGGGAAACGGATTTGATTTTGGAAGAAGACCGTTCGAAAGTCGAAGCGAGTCATCAGCGTATCCTCGCCAACCATGAAATCGAACTCTCGTACCGGATCCAACACGATGGAATATTGTACTGGGTGTTAGAAAACCGGACGCCGATCTGCAACCCAAAAGGTATCGTTTCCGCCTTTCAAAGTGTCATTCAGGACATCACCCGGTTAAAACAGCAGGAAGAGAAAATCTTTCAGCTGGCCATGCATGACCGCGTGACGGGGCTGCCGAACCGGACACTGGTTCTCGAGAAAATCGGACAATGGATTAAGACATATCCGACATTCAGCGTGTTGACGGTCAGCTATAACACGCTTCAAGACATCAATCATGATTTCGGTTATGCAATCGGGGATAAGTGGTTGTCAAAAACGGCGACTCAACTCTTGCATCAACTTCCTGGCGCTTCTTACTTCGGACATCTGTACGGTGACGAATACATCGTCCTGTTCCCGAACGTCGTCGAAGAATGTTCGATCAACAAGATTTGTGAACAATTGATTGAACTGTCCAAACAAAAGATCGTCATCGATTCCTATGAATGGTACCCGTCAATCGGCATCGGTGTGAGCCGTTTTCCGGAAGATGCGGATTCGGCGGAAGACCTTGTCAAAACAGCGAGCATCGCTCTCGGTCGGGCCCGTGTGAATGAATACAGCGTCTATTCCTCGACGTTCAATATCGAGACTTACCGGCGCCATCAGCTTCAAAAAAGTATCCGGACAGCTATCCGCCGGAATGAACTGTTCCTCGAGTACCAGCCGAAGGTTAACGCCTGGTCCGGAACGATCGTCGGAGCCGAGGCATTGATCCGCTGGCAACATCCGGACTGGGGCCGGATTCCGCCAAACGATTTCATCCCGTTGTCCGAGGAAAGCGAGATGCATATCCTGATCGCCGACTGGGTGCTCGAAGAAACATGCCGGAACATCAACCAATGGATTCTTGCCGACTTACCGATCGTTCCGGTCTCGATCAATGTTTCTCCCAAACGTCTGATTCACGGAAACTTTGCCGAGACCTGCCAGGAGACACTCCAACGCTTCGGTGTTTCCCCAAGCATGCTTGAAATCGAGATTCTCGAGACCGATGTCCTGTTTGATAACAGTAAAATTCAACAGTCGCTTCAGATGCTCAGCCAAATGGGGATCAAGATCGCCCTCGATGACTTCGGAAAAGGATACTCGTCGATTTCTTACCTGCAACAGTATCCAATCGACACGATTAAGATTGACCGGCAGTTCGCGACGACGTTGGTCCAAGATAAAAAAACGCAATCCGTCGTCCGGAGTGTCCTCTTCATGGCCAAGGAATTCGGAATGGATGTCGTCGCAGAAGGCGTCGAGACGATGGGACAACTTCACTTCCTACGGGGACTCGAATGTACAACTATTCAAGGCTACCTGTTCAGTAAACCCCTGCCAAAAGCAGATTTCGAACAGGCGATGCGTAGGCGGCAAATTGCAGCGACGGAAGCGATGACTTCTCCGATCAGCACCCGGACAATCGATGCTTCGATTACGATTCAACGGTTGAACGGACAGGATATCCACGTCGGTCGAACAAATATCGCAGTCTCCAAAGGGACCATGCATAGTGTCTCCTTCTATTCCCCGCTACATCTGCCTGTTCATGAAGGGATTGAACTCGTTTTGATTTTGAAGCAACAGCCGATTCCCGTCCGACCGCTTCAGGCGATCGAACTGGATAACGGTCAGATCGAATATGAATGTCAGTACTTGGATGTGAAGCAGTCCCACTTCGTCTTTGAGGCGTTGCAATCTTCCTGAATAGACTGTTGCCGACAATCTGACTGTTACTATATAAACCGATACAATCAAAAAAGACCGGCTTTCGAGTCGGTCTTTTTTAATTGAATTCAAGCGCCTCCAAACTTATATAGATAAGTTGTTGACTTAACTTATATAGATAAGTTAAGATGAGTGTGCGCATATAAGAAAACGTTTTCATTTCAAAATGAGTCTTCAGTTCAATCCCAAAGGAGAATGTGAGATGAAACCCAACTATCGGCAAATTGCAGAACAGATCATCGAACGAATCGGTGGCAAAGATAACGTCGAGCAGGCCGCCCACTGTGTCACCCGCCTTCGTTTAACACTGAAAGATCAAAGTCTCGTCGAGCAGGAAGCATTGCTTGAAGTCCCGCTCGTCAAAGGCGCTTTCCTGAATGCGGGTGTCTATCAAATCGTCATCGGCGCAGGTGACGTCGACCGTGTGTACGCTGAATTCATTCAATTGACCGGCTTACAGGCAACGACGATCGCCGACGTTAAATCGTCCGGCGCCTCCAAGATGAATCCGTTCCAAAAATTGATCAAAGTCTTTTCTGATGTCTTCATGCCAATCATCCCGGCCATCATCGTCGCCGGACTGTTAATGGGAATCAACAATCTGTTCGGCATCGAG
Organism: Exiguobacterium sp. s145; assembly: GCF_018618835.1. Classification (NCBI taxonomy): domain Bacteria; kingdom Bacillati; phylum Bacillota; class Bacilli; order Caryophanales; genus Exiguobacterium; species Exiguobacterium sp. s145. Next base: position 47,155 of record NZ_JACSMV010000004.1, read on the forward strand.
TTTGGCGGCAAGACGATGATCGAACGGTATCCGAACCTGCAGGGCTTATGGGATCTCATCAACATGATGGCGAACACAGCCTTCGTCTTCCTGCCGGCCCTGGTCGGCTGGTCCGCTACGAAACGCTTTGGTGGCAGTGAAATCCTCGGGATTGTCATGGGACTGATGCTCGTCCATCCGGATCTTCTCAATGCCTGGAATTATGGACAAAGTGCCCTCAAAGGCGACATTCCGACATTCAATATCCTCGGCTTATTCGAAATCGAAAAAGTCGGCTATCAAGGACAGATTTTACCTGTCCTCGCTGCCGCTTACGTCTTAAGTACAATCGAACGTTGGTTGAAAAATCGTGTTCCAAATGCGATTCAACTCCTTGTCGTTCCGATTACGACGATTACGTTAACAGGTTTTCTTGCCCTTGCCGTCATCGGTCCTGTCACGCGCCAAATCGGGGACTGGATTACGATCGGCGTCGTTAATACATTTGAAGCTGTTCCATTGCTCGGCGCTCTATTGTTTGGTGCGCTTTACGCCCCACTCGTCATTACGGGGATGCACCATATGTTCATCGCGGTCGATCTGCAATTGATCGGTCAAAGCGGGACAACATTCATCTGGCCGATGATTGCGATTTCGAATATCGCCCAAGGATCAGCGACACTTGCGATGTTGTTCCTTGCGAAAAACGTCAACGATAAAAACATGGCATCAACTTCTGCCATCTCGGCTTACTTCGGGATTACGGAACCTGCCATGTTCGGGGTCAATCTCCGGTTCAAGTATCCGTTTTATGCGGCACTTGTCGGATCCGCGATTGCTTCCTCGTTCATCGCAGTCAGCAGTGTACTCGCACCGGCGATCGGTGTCGGTGGTCTTCCGGCGTTCATCTCGATTGTTCCGGGATCGATTCTGTCGTTCATCATCGGAATGGTTATCGCGATCATCGTTCCGATCGTCTGTACGTTCCTGTTCCATTATGTCTCGACCAAACGTGCCCGCAAAGCGGCACTCAAAGAGGCAGCTTAAGTTTTAGAAAGGTGTGACCTGATATGACCCTTACGACAACCGACTGGCGTAAATCCGCCGTCTATCAAATCTATCCAAAAAGTTTTTACAGTCCGGAAGGCAAACCGACCGGCACTTTACGCGGCGTGACCGCAAAACTCGATTACTTGGCGGAGCTCGGCGTCGATTATCTTTGGCTGACGCCGGTCTACGCGTCACCACAGCGCGACAACGGCTATGACGTCAGTGACTATTATGCGATTGATCCGTCTTACGGCACGATGACAGACTTCGATCAATTGATTGCGGAAGCCGGTAAACGCCAGTTATCCGTCATGATGGATATCGTCGTCAATCACTGTTCGACCGATCACGAGTGGTTCCGGCAAGGACGACATCCGGACAGCCCCTACCACGACTACTTCATCTGGCGGGACGAACCGACGGATTGGGTATCGAAATTCGGCGGACCTGCCTGGTCGTTTGACGAGGTGGCCGGCAAGTATTACCTGCATCTGTTTGACGAAACTCAGGCCGATCTCAACTGGGAAAACCCGGCACTCCGGGAAGCTGTCTATCAGATGATGTGCTTCTGGCGTGATAAAGGTGTCCGCGGTTTCCGGCTCGATGTCATCAACTTGATTTCAAAAGACGACAGTTTCGCCAATGACCCGACCGGTGACGGACGGAAACACTACACGGACGGTCCACGTGTCCATGACTATCTGCAGGAGATGAATCAACGCGTCTTTGCCGGTCATGATTTAATGACCGTCGGCGAGATGTCGTCGACGACACTCGATCATTGCCTCCGTTATTCGAATCTGAATGAGCAGGAGCTGAAGATGACGTTCAACTTCCATCATCTGAAAGTCGATTATCCGAACGGGGAGAAATGGACGGCGGCGCCGTTCGATTTCCTGGAACTGAAACGGATTATCTCCGACTGGCAGGTCGGAATGCAGGGAAATGCCTGGAATGCGATTTTCTGGTGTAATCATGATCAGCCCCGTGCCGTCAGCCGGTTTGGGGACGATACGGTTTACCGGGTCGAAAGTGCGAAGATGCTCGCGACGACGTTGCACGGTTTGCAAGGAACACCGTACATCTATCAGGGCGAGGAAATCGGTACACCGAATCCGGACTTCACGGATCTGACCGATTACCGGGATGTCGAGACACTGAACGCGTATACCGAAAAAGCGGCGCTTAGGGAGACGGAAGCAGACATTTTGGCAGCCATCCGTCAGAAATCCCGCGATAATGCCCGGACACCGATGCAGTGGGACACTTCACCGCACGCCGGTTTCTCGACGGCGACACCGTGGATTCCGGTTCCTGAAAACCATACCTCGATCAATGTCGAAGCGGCTCTCGCCGACCCGGACTCGGTCTTCTATCATTACAAGCAGCTGATTCACCTGCGCAAACAGTATGACGTCTTGACGAACGGAAGTTACCGGCTTCTGACACCGGACGATCTCTCGCTTTGGGCGTACGAACGGGCGACCGACGACGAACAACTTCTCGTCCTGTCGAACTTTTACGGCACGGACCGTCCGTTCACGTTACCGGACGAGTGGCTCGACTATCAGGTATTGATTCAGAACTATCCGGAGGTTTCAGAGAAATCCGGACAGCTTATCTTACGGCCATACGAATCCGTCATGCTGTACCGGACGGTCTGACTACACAAAACCCCGCACTCTCAATGAGAATGCAGGGTTTTTCTTACATGCAGTGATCTTTAGGATACGCGCCGGTTAGCTTCCTCCCGTTTCAGCTGTTCGCGGAACAGCCTTGTTTCCGCAATGACGACACCGGACAGACCAATCAAACCGATCAAGTTCGGAATGGCCATCAGTCCGTTGAAAACATCGGAAATCGCCCAGACCATATTTAAGTTCGTCGTCATCGCCCCAAGTCCCGCGACGAGAACAAACAGAACCCGGTACGGTAAAATCGACTTTTGACCAAACAGGTAATAGATCGATTTTTCTCCGTAGTAGGACCATCCGAGGACGGTCGAGAAGGCGAACATGACAAGACCAATTGTCACGATATACTTCCCGGCCGGTCCAAGGAACACTTCAAAGCTGGCGGTCGTCAATTCGACCCCTTCGAGCTTTTTATCAAGTTGACCACCCATGACGAGCGTCAATCCGGTCATCGAACAGACGACAAGTGTATCAAGGAAAACCTGTGTCATCGAGACGAGTGCCTGCCGTCCCGGAAAATCCGTTTTCGCAGCAGCGGCGGCAATAGGTGCAGAACCGAGACCCGCTTCATTCGAGAAGACTCCGCGGGCGACCCCGTAACGAATCGCGGCACCAATGGCACCACCCGTAATCGCTTCGTTCGAGAACGTACTGCTGAAGATCGTCGCGAGTGCTCCAGGAATCAGATCAAAGTTCATGACCATGATGAGGAGTCCGCTTCCGACATAAAAGAAAATCATGAACGGTACAAAGTAACTGACGACTCTCCCGATTGATTTGACCCCACCGAGAATGACGACCCCCGTCGCCACCATCAGGACAATCCCCGTTACATACAACGGCACGTCGAACGTTGATTTCATCGCCAGCGCAACCGAGTTGGTCTGAACACCGTTTCCGATTCCGAAGGCGGCGAGCGACGCGAACGCGGCAAACAACACGCCGAGCCATTTTTGTTTTAATCCCCGCTCGAGATAGTACATCGGCCCCCCGGCCATCTGTCCTTTCTCATCAACGACCCGGTACTTGACGGCAAGAATCGCCTCGGCATATTTCGTCGCCATCCCGAACAATCCGGATAACCACATCCAGACGATCGCGCCCGGTCCCCCGAGGACGACGGCTGTCGCAACTCCGACGATATTCCCCGTACCGACCGTCGCTGCGAGTGCCGTCATTAAAGCTTGAAAATGGCTGATGTCCCCTTCCGACGTATCGTCCTGATGTTTCGAGAATGCCAGTTTCAAGGCATACGGAAGTTTGGTGATCTGAATGAATCCGAGTCGTATCGTCAAGTAAATCCCCGTACCGACCAAAAAGATGAGCAACGGCGGACCCCAGACGAAATCCGATACCGCACCAATCCAATCACTGAACGATGTTCCCATTCTAATCCCCTCCTTCAATCTATTATGTACTTTTCTATTTTTTCAGAATTTACAGATAACTGTCAATGATTAATTTTTTGTGCAGACGATTGTTCTCTTATATTCTTATATTTTTTTACTGCTCATTAAAAAGCAATCATCCGTCCGGAGTAATCCGGGAGACGATTGCTTCTTTAGGTAAATCAGATTTTTTATTGATTACCGTTCGGCAATTCCTGTGCATTTTTAGCTTCTTTCGGCAACTCAATTGATTTAATATCATTGAATTTCGAGAACGTTGATTCGTTTTTCATTGTAAACTCTGTTCCTTCTTGAATCTCGAACGCCATTTCCATATCCAATGTTTTTGGATAATACGTTTTCGCATCATACGTCATCGAGTATTCCATCTTTTTATAATCGACTTGATCCATGACATCTTTCATCTGCGCAAGTTGTCCCGACTGTTCGAGCGAATCCTTCATGAACGCTTTTAGTTGATCGCCCTTTAGATCAACATCAATTTGATAGACATCGCCCTCTTTTTTCATCGTCCAATTATCTTTATATTTTTTGAGCAACTTCAGGCTTTGTTCAGTTGAGGCTGATGTCTCCATGTTTTTCAACATATCCCCTAGTTCTGCTGTATCTTGAACTAACCATTGCCCGGCTTGTGATATATACATTTTGTCATCGACTAAATACAATTCTGTGTCTACGTCAGTGCCATCTTCAGCATTTTTCATCGTCATTTTCTGATACATCGTTATTGGTTTTTGGATAATGTCTGCCGAAACCTTCTGACTCATCGGCATTCCGCCAATTTCAGACGTCATGTCACTGTCCATATGAAACGACTTGATGTTCTCTTGGGCACTGGATGCTTTTTTCAGCAACTCCGTATTCGAAAGCTGTTTCGATCCAGTCTCTCCTTGACCATCTTCTATCGTCTGGTCATTACATCCTGCCAGCCCAATTGTCGCCGTGAGGAGACCGACTGTCATCCACCTTGTCTTCTTCATCGTCATTCCTCCTTGAAATTGATTATCTTTATTTACGACTTATCACTGGAAAATGTTTCAAAACCATTTCTTATACTATTACCGTTCTGACTCTTTTTTACTCATCAAACTGAACGTCCCTTTGCCAAACGTAAAGTTTCTTTGATGATTCTTAACAAAACTTTACATCGGTCAAATGTGCGTTTTACACTCCAACGCTAGAGTTAGTCCTGTAGATCTGAACCGTACTCATTTTCCTGAAGGAGGAACCATTCATGACCTTGAAACGAATCATTCCTGTCCTAGCTTTATCGACCCTTTCCTTAAGCACGATGGTCTCGATGAACGATGCCGAAGCAAAAACGAAGCACGCGAAATCACCGGAAATCCGGAACGTCATCTTCCTGATCGGAGACGGGATGGGCGTCTCGTATACATCAGCCCATCGTTACTTAAAGAATGACCCTTCGACGCCACTGGCCGAAAAAACGGCGTTCGATCAGTATCTCGTCGGACAACAGATGACGTATCCGGAAGATCCGCAACAAAACGTCACGGACTCCGCTTCTGCCGCGACGGCGATGTCATCCGGCGTCAAAACATACAATGCGGCGATTGCGGTCGACAATGATAAATCGGAAGTTAAGACGGTTCTCGAAGCAGCGAAAGAACGCGGAAAATCCACGGGTCTCGTCGCAACATCGGAAATCACGCACGCAACGCCGGCTTCGTTCGGCGCACACGATGAGAACCGGAAAAATATGAATGCAATTGCCGACGATTACTTTAAGGAACGGGTCAACGGTAATCATAAGATTGATGTCCTCCTCGGTGGCGGAAAATCCAACTTCGTCCGACCGGACGTCGACTTGACGAAGTCGTTTAAAAAAGACGGCTACAGTTACGTCACGAATCTGGATCAACTGCAGACAGATCAAAACAAGCAGGTCCTCGGTCTGTTTGCAGACGGCGGACTGCCGAAGCGCATCGACCGTGAAAACACGGTTCCGTCCCTTGAGAAGATGACGAACTCCGCCATCAAACGTCTTGATTCCAACAAAAAAGGCTTTTTCCTGATGGTCGAAGGCAGTCAGATCGACTGGGCCGGTCATGACAATGACATCGTCGGAGCGATGAGCGAAATGGAAGACTTCGAACGCGCCTTTAAAGCGGCAATTGCTTTCGCGAAAAAAGACAAGCATACACTCGTCGTCGCGACGGCCGATCATTCGACCGGCGGTTATTCAATCGGCGCGGACGGAATTTATAACTGGTTCGCCGAGCCTATCAAAGCGGCGAAAAAGACACCGGACTTCATGGCGGAAAAAATTATCAACGGAGCGGATGTCCGTCAGACGTTGACGACGTATATCGACCAAAAGAAACTTGCCTTGACGGAAGACGAAATCGGATCCGTCATTCGTGCAGCGGAGTCGCAGAAACTGCTTGATATCGATAATGCCATCGAAGCGATCTTTAATGAACGGTCACATACCGGCTGGACGACAGGCGGACATACCGGGGAGGATGTTCCGGTCTATGCCTTCGGTCCCGCGAAGGAACGATTCGCCGGACAAGTCGATAATACGGATCACGCCAAAATCATATTCGACTTGCTGAAGTCAAAGAAATAAGGAGTCTTTCATGAAACAATTAGTTGTTCTCCTGACGCTCGGAACGATTCTTTCCGGTTGCGGGAATCCGGTCCAAGAGGCAAAACAACCGGTGTCCCTTCCAAAACAGGAGCAGGTATCGATTGAAAAAACAGCCGCTTACGTCCCGAATCCGCAATTACCGGATGACCGGAAACTGACGAAAGTCGACGCATCAATTGCCGATGACAAAGGTGAATTGACATTAAAACAGTTTGTCCGTCCGGATGTAACACGTACGATCGGACCGATCAGGATGAAAGTCGAAGAAGTCAAAGTATTCCATGCCCGTCCGAGTTACGGGATGATTGACTTCTTTCACGGCTTCACCCATGACGAATCCTTTGATCTCGTCAAGACACGGGTAACGATTACGAATACGGGTAATGAGCCGGTCACATTTAATCCCGTCGCTCACTTTAAACTCGATACCAAGATCGAGAAGACGATCGAGGATGATATCTATCTTGAGTCGCTCGCTGCAACCTATGCTCCGGATGAAACACGGAGCGGAAACTTCGGATTCATCCTCGAACAACCGCTCTCCTACGTCGACTGGTTGACGAGTGACGTCCTGAGTACGAAACGTGATGTCCTTGGAAAAGGTTCGTCCCTTTCTTTGCGCTTATAATGCTAAAAGACCAAAAGACGATCCCTTCCTGTTTTACCGGAAAGGATCGTCTTCTTTTTTAGTAAAGAGCCGGGATTTGTTCTGCCGGCATCGGCCGGCCAAAGTAATACCCTTGCATCCGCGAGCATTCCAACCGGTTCAGGACGTTGACCTGTTCAAGTGTTTCGACACCTTCGGCGATGACTTCAAGATGAAGCGACTTCGCTAAGTGAATGATGGACGAAATCATCGAGTAACCGGTCGTTGCCGGCTGGATTTTTTCGACGAACTCACGCGGAATCTTTAATGTGTCGATCGGGAAATCCGCCAACCGCGATAAGGACGAGTAACCGGTTCCGAAATCATCAATCGAAATCGTGAAGCCGAGGTCCTTCAGACGATTCATCGTCAAGACGGTCTCTTCGATGTCTTCAACGGCTGAGACTTCCGTGATTTCAAGATCAATCCGGGTCGGATCGACTTTTGTTTCTTCGACCAGCCGAATCAACGTCAGGACGAACGTCGGATGATGAAACTGTTGCATCGAAACATTGAGTCCGACTTTTAAGTTCAGACCGTCATCCTGCCACTGTTTTGCCTGTAAAAATCCTTCGCGCAAGACCCATTCCCCGAGCCGGATAATCATTCCGGCTTCTTCCGCCATCGGAATAAAATCGTTTGGTGTAATCATTCCGAGTTCCGGATGATTCCAGCGGATCAGTCCTTCAACGCCGACCATCTTGTACGTGACCGTATCGACTTGCGGCTGATAATGTAAAATCAACTGATTGGTTTCGATAGCAATCGGCAGCTCCGACTCGAGTCGCAAGCGGTAGGACGCTTTTTCGGCAATATCTTCAAAGAAGATAATAGATTTGCCGCCACCCGTTTTCGCCTGATACATCGCAAGATCGGCCTGCTTCAATAACGTCACGACATGTTTTTCCGACGTCCGCCGGCAGCTGACCGCTCCAATACTTGGATTGGAAATCAATTCGATTCCTTCAATCGCATACGTTCGTTTTAAATCATCCAGCAGACGGGCCGTACGGCATCTCGCCTGATCATCCGACGTGACATTCCGCAGGATGACAGTAAACTCGTCTCCTCCTTGCCGGGCAACGAGATCGTCCGGTTCGACGGCTTCTTGGAGGCGTTTTGCCACTTGAATCAGTAACTGATCCCCGACATGGTGACCAAACGAATCATTGACGAGTTTAAAGTCGTCGAGATCAATGAAACAGAGGACGATCGTCTCATCGGCTTGTTCCGTTTCGATTAAATGGTGCAACACTTCTTCAAAGTAAGTCCGGTTGATGGCACCGGTCAAATGATCATAATAGGCAAGCCGGCGAATCTTTAATTCATTTTCCCTAATTGTCGTGATATCCTGACCAATCCCGTACATTCCGACGAACCGGTCCCGGACGCGAATCGGAATGTTGGTTACGTTCAGCAACACATCCGGACCGCCGGATTTTTGGAAAATAGTTTCAAATTGCTGTGCTGTCGCCTTGTCTGTCGACGTCTGTTGCCATGTCGTGAACTGACGATACGTTTTACCGACTAACTCTTCCGCATGCTGCTCCGTTAATTTTTCAAAAGACGGATTCGCGCTCTCAATCCGTCCTTTCAGATCAAGGGAATAGACGGCATCCGGATGGTACGTGAACAACGACTTGTAGCGTTCTTCACTGACTTCCAGCTCATCCGCCTTTTCATGAATTTCCTGAATCAGTTCCTGGTGACTTAAAATCATCAGAATCTGGCGGACTAAAATCAGAAGAATCGTGACAGCACAACCAATCATCAACCCGTTTAAGGCTTCGTCCCGACGCGCATAGAAAGCCATCGTCAAAAACAGCAGAATAACCAGTAAATACGGTAAAAATAACTTTCCGACCTGCACTTTTATCCGTTGTTTCGACTGTCTGTCTTCTTTTGAATCTACCGGACTAACGATATGCCCCGAGACACCGACCATCAGTAATCCAAGGATGAATAACGGGTCAATCAACCGGATCGCATTGTCTCCACTGACGGTCGTCATATAGACAAATAACGTGTCCGCTCCAACCTGAAGTAACAGTCCGGCAAATAGAAACTGAAACAAGCGCCGCCGTTCGTACCACTCTTTTTTCTCGAACAGATAATAAATACTGATCATACAAAATAACAAAACGATGTCGCACAACGGATAAGCAAAGGCTAACATCACCTCGGCGTTCGATGCGAACGGTGTATCAAACAACGGCCGGATCAGGAAATACCAACTGTACGTGACCGCCACCGTCATGACGATGGCAATATCAAAAATAAAGCTGAGCAACCGATTTTTCGTAACGTGCCGGTGAATTAAATGAATGAAGGCGATTAAAAAGAAAACAGACTGCAAAACATAAAAAATATCTGATACACCGGGAAACGGTACGTCGACTTGCAGGATGTTTTCATAGGTCAACCAGATGATTTCCGCAATCAGATAACTGCCAATCCCGCAGGCCAGGTACAGAAAAAACCGCCCTTCCTGCTGATTCGGATCTCGTTGCGCCCGAACCAACAGGATGGTCGCGAACAGACAGCCGAAAATCGAGAATAAGTTACTTCCCCAAGACACCCATTCTGATTGCTGATTAAAAACAAGGAGCCAAATATAATATCCCGCAATGAATCCGACGATTCCAGGCAGATAATACGATTTATTCACACCACCCATGGATTGTTCCCTCCCTTTGCGAACAGTCTTTCTCTTTTGATTAGGGATGATGTCAGCGAAGTCCTGCGCCATCAAGAAAAAAGAGACCTGTTCCGTGAAGAAACAGGTCTCAAGACTCAGTTATCTCATTAAATGGTGCGCAGTAAGTTGGCCATTTCAATCGCAGAAACCGCCGCTTCATATCCTTTGTTACCGGCTTTTGTTCCCGCCCGTTCGACAGCCTGCTCGATCGAATCCGTCGTCAGAACACCAAAGATAATCGGCACGCCTGTTTCCCGTGAGGCGCCGGCGACCCCTTTCGCGACTTCGTTGCAAACATAATCATAATGTGATGTCGCGCCGCGGATGACGGCCCCGAGTGTGATGACAGCGTCATAGTTCCCGCTTTTCGCAAGCTTTTCCGCGACGAGTGGAATCTCGAACGCTCCCGGTACCCACGCCGTGTCGACAGCGTCCGCCGCGACGCCGTGGCGACGGAACGCATCGTTCGCTCCACCGACTAATTTTGATGTGATCAATTCATTGAATCGTGCTGCGACGATCGCGACGCGCAGTCCTTCACCTGTTAAAAATCCTTCGAATACCATGTTAGTTTCCTCCTTGGATGTCGAGCAAATGCCCGAGTTTCGTTTGTTTCGTCTGCAGATACTGTTTGTTTTCCGGAACCGCCGCAATTTCAAGCGGAACCCGTTCAAGCACTGTGATCCCTTCGTTTTCCAACGCCTGCTGTTTTTCAGGATTATTTGTCATCAGACGGATTTTCGTGACTCCCAAATCGTGCAACATAGCGGCGGCAACGGAATAATTGCGTAAGTCTGTCGCATAGCCGAGCGCATGATTTGCTTCGACCGTATCGAGCCCCTGTTCCTGCAACTCATAGGCTTTCAGTTTTGCCATTAAACCGATGCCGCGTCCTTCCTGCCGCAAGTAAAGAACGGCTCCGCCTTCCTGACCAATCCGTTCCAGTGCCGCGTCGAGTTGCGGACCGCAATCACACCGTTTAGAACCGAAGACATCTCCCGTCAGACACTCGGAATGCAGCCGAACGAGCATCCCGTCTTCCGGCTCTCCTGATAAAACGGTCACATGCTCTTTTTGATCGGGCGTCGTATAACCGAGCATCCGGAATGCGCCATGCACCGCCGGAAGCAGGACGTCCGCTTCCCGTCGGACCGGACGTTCAAGATAGGCAACAAGCGCATCGATCGTAATCATCTTCAGCCCGTGGACTTCTTTATACGTCAGCAAATCATCCACACGGGCCATCGTTCCGTCCTCGAGAATAATTTCGCAAATGACGGCTGCTTCAGCACTTCCCGCAAGACGGGCCAAATCGACACCGGCTTCCGTATGACCGCGTCGTTCGCGAACGCCGCCCTCTTTTGCAATCAAGGGGAAGATATGACCGGGACGTTTGAATTGTTTAGGCCCGTCCGTCAGCATCCGTTGAATCGTCAAAGCACGTTCCGCGGCACTGATGCCGGTCTTCGCGTCTTCATGATCAATGCTGATCGTAAATGCCGTCCCGTGCGGATCGGTATTGACATCCGTCATCGGGTTCAGCTCAAGGCGTGCTGCAAGTTGCGGGCTGACCGGGACACAGACAAGTCCTTTCCCGTACGTGATCATAAAGTTGATCTGTTCCGGTGTCGCATGTTCCGCGAGGAGGATCAGATCTCCTTCATTTTCCCGATTTTCATCATCACAGACGATGATCGGACGTCCGTGTTTTAAGTCTTCCACCGCTTCTTCTACAAGATCAAATCCGTTCATCCTGCTCCGCCTCCTAAAAATGCCGACCAATCCGTCTTTTGTTCCTGCTGCGTAAAGTGATACAGATGTTTTGCCATTAAATCACACTCGATATTGACGAGCGATCCGCTTTGCAACCGGTCAAACGTCGTCACCTGCCGCGAATGCGGAATCAACGAGATGGTCAGACTGTTTGTCTCGATGTGCTGAATCGTCAGGCTCGTTCCGTTAATCGCAATCGAACCTTTCGGAATACAATACTTACGCCAGTCACCGGTCTCAAACCGGTATTCCATCGCTTCACCGTCCGGGCGCCGGCTTAAGAACCGAGCCGTTCCGTCGATATGTCCGCTGACGAAATGACCGCCAAACCGTCCGTCTGCCGGCATCGCCCGTTCGAGTTGAACCGGTGTGCCGACCCGTAAGGTCTGAAGAGACGTCGCCCGAATCGTTTCGTGCACGGCATCTGCCGTAAAAGCCGTCGAAGTCATCGCCGTGACCGTCAAACAAATCCCGTCAACCGCGATACTGTCACCGATTTTTGTTCCTTCGAGTACATGTCGCGCTTCAATTTCAAGCGCCAGACCATTCGGTCGCGGAACTTTTCGTTTGAGCGTTCCGACTTCTTCAATCAATCCTGTGAACATGATCCGTCTCCTTTCCGCGCGTAGCGCAGATGCACATCCTGCCCGATTGGTGCGACAGCCGTTAAGTCAAACCGGTCTTCGATTTCGACAGCACTTGCTAATCCCGGCATTCCCTTTAGAACGGATGGCGCTTGATAGACCTCAAGACGGTCGACAAGGTCGGCTTCTAAAAACGCCGACTGAATCGTCGGTCCGCCTTCAATCAATACACTGCGAATGCCTTGTGCATAGAGCGTCTCTAAAATCTGCTCCGGCGTCGCATACGTGCCGACGAGAACCGTGACGTTCGATTGAGCGGAGACACGCGGTTGTTCCGTCAGCCAGTATGTCGTATTGAGGCCGTCGCGGAAAATTTGGGCCGTTTCCGGCAAACGTCCGCGCCGGTCGACGACGATCCGGATCGGTTCCGGTCCTGCTTCCGTCCGTAATGTCAACGCGGGATCATCGACCAATACCGTCTCACTTCCGACGAGAATGGCATCGTGTGTCGCCCGCAGCTCACGTCCAGCTTCTCGTGCTGCAAGTGACGTGATAAAGCGTTGTTCACCTGTCGTGACGATTCCGTTTAAACTTTGTGCGACTTTGACGGTGACGTTAGGGCGGTTACGCTTGAGACTTTGCCAAAACGGTGTATAAAAGCGAACGGCTTCGTCTTCGAGCAGTCCGACTTCGACCGTCAGTCCCGCGTCGCGCAGGCGCTTGATGCCTTGTCCGGCGACGATCGCATGACGGTCTTCGGTCGCGACGAACACCCGCTTGATGCCGGCAGCTAAAATCGCTTCCGTACAGGGGGGTGTCTTTCCATGATGGTTACACGGCTCGAGCGTCACGTAGAGATCGGCACCACGCGCCGCCTCTCCTGCCATGTTTAACGCTTCGACTTCCGCATGCGGCCCACCCGCAAACCGGTGGGCGCCGAAGCCAAGCACTTTTCCATGTTTCGTAATGACACAACCGACACTCGGATTCGGACTGGTTTGTCCGTCTAACATCCGTGCCAATTGCATCGCCTGATGCATTCGATTATTCATATTTTCGCTCCTTTCAAAAGAAAAAACGCCGCTGCAGATGCAGGGCGTCATGATTGAAGGGTCACGAAAGAAACGTCTTGTTTTCTGTTAAAAGCATACAGAAATAGACCTTTTTCCGAACAGATTTTTTCAGAAAATGGTTTCAAGCACATTTTTTCGTTCTTCTCCCATCCGGACTTTACCGTCGGCCCTGGAATCACACCAAGTCAGCCATAGTGCGTACACTATGGGTCGCGGGCTCGTCGATTTAAAAATCGCATCACCGCCGGTTGGGATTTTCACCCTACCCCGAAGAACTGGTTATTCAGTTGTACAGGTCAAGACTAGCACAGGTTATTTTAAAATACAAAAAAGAATTTGTATTCTTTTTCGCGAGGCCGAAAAAAAAGTATGGATTCCCCGACCTGTCATCATGAAAAGATCCGGTGGGGAAGTCCATACTTCTATCTGTTCCGGTTACGCCAAGTATCCGTTTTTCCGGTCGTGAAACTCCTGTTTGACCGTGCCAAGCAACGAATCATCCGTCAGCAGACGTAATCCCGTCCGCGCCAGAATTTTGGCTCCCGTAATCAAAGCTTCGTCGCCCTGTTCCGATTTTGCCGCCTCCCGGAAACTTTCGGTATGGGCAACTAAGTCGTCTACGCCAATCTTGATGTACGGATGGATCGTCGGCAGGACTTGACTGATATTTCCGGCATCGGTCGAGCCGAGTCCCGGTCGTTCATCGGTCTTGACATCTTCTCCAAGTGCCGTCGCTTCTTCCCGGAAAATCTCGTCAAACGTCCGGTTGAACAGGAGGTTATCGACCTCATTTTGGAAGGCAATGACCTCAAGCGTCGCTCCGGTCGCAAGGGCCGCCCCTTCGGCAACCGCTTTGACTTTCTTCGTCACCGCGTTCAGCCGTTCGCGTGTCGTCGCCCGGATAAAGAAGCGGGCCTTCGCGTACTCGGGAATGATGTTCGGCGCATCTCCGCCATCCGTAATGATGCCGTGAATCCGGATATCACTCGGCAACTGTTGCCGTAACGCGTTGATCCCGTTAAACAATTGAATGACGGCGTCAAGCGCATTGATTCCTTCTTCCGGTGAAGCCGCCGCGTGTGCCGGTTTGCCGGTGAAGGCAAAATCGAGCGGATCGACGGCAAGCGACGAACCGGTGATCCGGGTCTGTCCAGATGGATGAACCATCAAAGCCGCGTCAATCCCTGTCAGCAGATCATGTTTGACGAAACTGCCCTTCGCACTGCCGTTTGGTCCGCCCTCTTCCGCCGGTGTCCCGAGGACGACGACACTGCCGCCGACCTCATCGATGACCTTGCTGAGCGCAATCGCTGCCGCGACACTCGTCGTGCCGATGATGTTGTGCCCGCACGCATGACCAATCCCCGGTAACGCGTCATATTCAGCGAGAAAAGCGATCGTCGCTCCCGGTTTATCCGAAACTTTCCGGGCGAGGAATGCCGTCTCATGTCCCGCGACACCAAGTTCGACTGTAAATCCTTCCGCCGTCAGCCGTTCCGCATGATGACGTGACGCAAAATATTCCTCGTTCCCAATCTCGGGTGTCGCATGAATCCGGTGGCTTGTCTCGAGATACGACTCGCGTTTTTGTTCAATATCCTGTTCAATCGTTTGTGTCAGGTTTTCCCGTATCGTCTGAATCGTCATTTGGGTCACGCTCCTTTTGGTTTTTGGTTATTCTCCGATATCGCTGAGAGGGACGAACGTTGGAATCGTGCTGCCTTTGTACTCTTTTTTGATGAAGGCGGCGACGTCATCCTGCTGGTACAGCGAGGCGATTTTCTTGAGCGTCTTTTTATCTTTGTCTTCCGTCCGGGTCGCGATGATGTTGATGTAGGGTTTGGCCGTCTCGTTTTCATGGAGAATCGAATCCTTGATCGGGTTAAAGCCGGCATCGACGGCGATTCCATTATTGATGATCGAGGCTGAGACATCCGGCAGAACGCGTGGTGTCTGACCGGCCACGACCGGGACAATCTTCAGTTTTTTCGGATTCTCGACGATTTTATCGACGGAGCCGTTGCCGTCAAAGTCGTCAGGCAATTTAATCAAGCCGGCTTCCTGCAACAACAGCAATGCCCGACCCATGTTCGTCGCTTCGTTCGGAACGGCAATCTTTCCGCCAACCGGAATGTCTTTGACGTCCTTGACCTTATCCGAATAAATCCCCATCGGCGCGATGACCGTCGTCGCAATCGGCGACAGTTTTAACTTATGTTCTTTTTTGAAGGCGTTAAAGTAAGAGACCGTCTGGAAGGAGTTCGCATCAATCTCCCCTTCCGCCAGGGCGAGGTTCGGCTGGACGTAGTCGGAGAACTTGACGAGTTCAATCGTGATGCCCTCTTTCTTCGCTTTTTTCGCGACGTATTCCCAGACTTGTGTATCAGAACCGCTGACTCCGAGCTTGACCGTCTTTTGATCTTCTTCTCCGGAAGCGGCACATCCCGCAAACAATACCGTCGTTAATGCTGCACCAATCGCTAAACCTTTTTTCATCTTTCATCTCTCCCTTTTTTCTCTATTTGTAGTTGTTTAGTGTCTCCGAATTTTTCGTGCTAACAGATTGCCTGTCGTCTGTAACCCTTGAACCAAGATGACGAGAATTCCGACCGTGATGATCATGACCGTCGTATCAAACCGTTGGTAACCGTAAGTAATCGCCAAGTCACCAAGTCCACCGCCACCAATCGCCCCGGCCATTGCTGATGCGCCGATCAAACCAATCGTCGCAATCGTCAGGTTCAGAACAAGCGAGCTGAGCGCTTCCGGCAACAGAAAACGGAAAATCGTCTGCAACGGTGTCGCCCCCATCGCTTCCGCTGCCTCAAGGACACCGGTATCGACTTCAAGCAACGAACTTTCGATCAGGCGGGCAATGTACGGTGCCGCGTAAAAGACGAGCGGAACGATTGCCGCCTGTGTTCCGATTGACGATCCGACAATTAAACGGGTCAGCGGAATGATTGCCACGAGCAGAATGATGAACGGAACGGACCGGAAGATATTGACGATGCCGCTTAGGACATTGAAGAACGGAATTCGTTCGAGCAACGCTCCTTTGCGTGTCACGACAAGCAGAATCCCGAGCGGTAAACCAATCAATGTCGAAAAGAGTAATGACAGTCCAACCATCGTCAACGTCTGCAGAAAAGCAGTCCAGATGTCCGTGTAATTAACTAGCATCTGCGAGCACCTCCTCGACGATGACATCCGACTGATCGATATATTGTAATGCCCGCTTGATTTCCGTCGCGTCGCCAATCAGTTCAACAAGCAGACTGCCGAACGGAATGTTTTGCAGTTCCGTAATGCTGCCGTGCAGGATGTTGAGATCGACATCAAACCGTTTTGCGACCTGCGATAAGAGCGGTTGTCCCGTCCCTGCCCCGAGGAAGTTGATTTTGTAGATGTGATGGCCGGCATCCCGTTGATCGATGACTTTTTGAACCGAGGCCGGAATCTCATCCTGCATGACGGAGCGGACGAAGTTTTTCGCCGTTGCCGTCTGCGGGTTCGAGAAGACATCGAACACGGTCCCTGATTCAATCAGCTGACCGGCTTCAATGACGGCGACCCGGTCACAGATTTCACGGATGACCCCCATCTCATGGGTAATCAGTAAAATCGTAATGCCGTATTCCTGATTGATTTGTTTCAGCAGACGCAATATGTGTTGGGTCGTTTGCGGATCAAGAGCGGATGTCGCTTCGTCACATAACAGGACCGATGGCTGGGTGGCGAGTGCCCGGGCGATCCCGACCCGTTGTTTCTGTCCGCCTGATAGCTGATCCGGATAGTGATCAGCTTTATCCGCCAAGTCGACGAACTCCAGCAGTTCCGTGACCCGCCGCTCGACCTCATCTTTTTTGACACCTTTTAAGACGAGCGGTTTAGCGACGTTCGCAAATACTGTATTCGAATCCAGCAGGTTGAAGTGCTGAAAAATCATCCCGATGTGTTGCTTCGCCTCCCGTAACTGCTTCGCCGACAGTGTCGTCAAATCTTGTCCATCGACCGTCACACTGCCGGATGTCGGCCGTTCGAGCAGGTTGACGCAACGTAATAAGGAGCTTTTCCCGGCTCCACTGAAACCGATGACGCCGAAGATTTCGCCTTTTCGGATTTCGAGATCCACGCCATTCAGCGCAGCAATCGATTGATCATTTGTTTCATAGATTTTTTTTACATTTTTGAATGTAATCACCACTTTTTCCCCCTTCAAAATACAAAAAAGGTCTCTTCTTAAGAAACAAGAAGAGACCTGGATCCGCACAATGGCAGAATCCACTCGACTCATCTCTCAGACAATTGTCTGATGGAATTGGCACAGTGCTCATAATGAGTCTGTTGCCGAGGTTTCGTAGGGCCAGTCCCTCCACCTCTCTGGATAAGTGTTGCGGTATGAAATTCATATGTGTATTGTTGCCGGTTGAACTTATGTCGTAAAACTAATTTTTACACTACAGAAAGATCTTTTAAAGGTCAACCATATTTTCAAAAATAAACCATATGACCCATATCGATCAGCAACCCGGGACAGGACGGATTCCCGAAAGCTCTTCGACGCCGTATAAAGAGAGTTTGACAATCCCTTTCCGTCAATGCTATCATCTTCTCAATGATTAATCCGACAATTCCTATACGATATATCAAGAGTGGACGAGAGACCTGGCTCTAGGACTCCACGGCAACCTGCCGATCGGCAAGGTGCTCCGACCAGCAAAGCAATTGCTTTGGATGATACACACGAGAAACTCGTTTGCGTCCAAAGCCAAACGGGTTTTTATTTTTGAAATGGAGGACGAGATGATGAGTATGGTTTATCCTGTTATACCGGGTGCCGAAGCCTTTTCCTTAGGACGCGGATCCGTCGGCATTTTGCTCTGTCATGGTTTTAATGCAACGCCGCAAAGTGTTCGGGCTGTAGGAGAACAGTTCGCAGCACACGGTTTTTCCGTCCATGCGCCACGCCTGCACGGGCATGGGACGGATCTGCGAGAATTCGAAGCGGCGACGGCCGATGACTGGAAGCAGAGCGTCCGGGACGGCTTTGAACAATTGGCGGGACGATGCGAATCCGTCTTCATCGTCGGCCAATCGATGGGCGCGACACTTGCCCTGTCACTTGCCGCTGAAGGACTCCCGGTCGCAGGAATCATCACCATCAATGCCGCCTTGTCCGTCCCTGCCTACGAAGCCTTGTCGTTCACCGATTGTCCGGTCTATCTTCCGGAAAGTGTCCCTGATATCAAACAGTCGGCTTTTGAAATCATCTATGATCTTGTCCCCGCCGTCTGCGCTTCGGAACTGTTACGATTGATTGAGGAGACGCGACCACACCTCGCGACGATTCAAATTCCGACGCTTATTTTATATTCTGCCGAGGATCATGTCGTCCCACCGATCTGTTCGGATTATTTGTACCGGACGATTGGTGCAGCAGATAAGCGCAGTTACTGTCTGCTTGACTCCTACCACGTCGCAACGCTTGACCACGACCAAAAAACGATTGTCCGCGAAACGCTGCAGTTCGTCGAACAGTTCAGCCACTTGACACAGACCGGCTGAACCCCAAAAAAGCGAACGATTCTTCGGCCTGACTGCCGGGAATCGTTCGCTTTTTTGTATTGCTTAATTATGTTGTTGCTTTTTCCATTCCTGCAACGGTTGTGGTTTCCCCGGTACTTGGTGGCAATGGCGGCAACGTGGTTCATAGGACTCAGACGCCCCGACCAGAATGATCGGATCATTGTAGTTGGCCGGTTTTCCGTCAATCAATCGTTGGGTCCGCGATGCCGGATCGCCGCACGACAGACAAATCGCCTGTAATTTCGTCACGAATTCTGCGCGTGCCAATAATTCAGGCATCTTGCCGAATGGTTCTGCCCGAAAATCTTGATCGAGGCCTGCACAAATGACGCGTTTGCCATCTTGAGCCAGTGCTTCGATGACGGCGACAATCTCATCGTCAAAAAATTGAACTTCGTCAATTGCGACGATTTGCGTCTCTTCCGCCACTGCTGCATAGACATCACGGCTCGTCGCCATCGGAATCGCGATGACCGAATTGCCGACGTGCGACACGACGTGTTCCTCATGATACCGGTCATCGATTGCCGGCTTGAACACTTGAACCGGTAACTTTCCATACTGTGCCCGTCTGACACGACGGATCAGTTCTTCCGACTTGCCGGAAAACATACTTCCGCAAATCACTTCAATCCAACCATATTGATTGATCACATGCATCATCGTAAACACCGTCCTCTAAATTAGTCACTTTAACGAGTATAGCCCGAATCTAAATTGAGAAAAAGGATTGACTTCTAAAAATCAAAAACCCTTGCCAAATTCGCCACTTTCTTCATCTTCTCATTTCAACTGGTATGTATTTCCTGTACACTGAAAGAGAAGTTTCTTTGAAGGAAGGTGACTCCGATTCATCACATATTACACGAAGTCCTCCACCAATATGGAGCGTTCGGACTCGCAATTCTTCTGGCCGGTGGAATCGTCGGTCTTCCGGTTCCGGACGAGACGTTACTCGTCATGTCAGGATTTTGGATGCATCACGGTGATTTACCGCTCGTCGGAACGATTCTTGCCGCCTATGCCGGCAGTTGCATCGGTATGACGATCAGCTACGTGCTCGGTTTGAAGCTCGGAATGCCGTTACTGCATCGAATGGCTCCGAAATTACGGATTTCTGAAAAACATATCTTTAAAGCCGAAGCCGGATTTTTACGTTACGGAAAAACCGTCCTAATCATCGGTTACTACATACCGGGTCTTCGGCAGTTGTCCGCCTTTTTTGCCGGTGTCTCGAAAATGCCGTTCCGGATCTTCGCCACCTATGCGTATACAGGTGCTCTCATTTGGATCAGTGTTTTTTTAGGAGCCGGATATTTTTTAGGGCGTCATTTTTCCTTCAGTCTACTGCTCGAACATTTCGCGAACAATCCGGATACACTCCCTTACCTGGTCGGTGCTGCGGGTGCAATCGGTCTGTCCTTCGTTCTGAAGACGTACCTGACGTACCGTGCCAAATTCAGCCTATACAAAAACAGCCTGCTCCAGTGAAGGAGACAGGCTGTTTTTTAATACTGAAGTCGCAATTACTTGCGGCCGTATTTTTTGTTGAAGCGATCGACACGACCGTCTGCAGCGTTGAACTTTTGACGACCAGTGTAGAATGGGTGCGAGTCCGAAGACACATCCACACGGATGAGTGGGTACTCGTTTCCATCTTCCCAAGTGATTGTCTCGTTCGAAGAACGTGTAGAACCAGTCAAGAATTTGTACTCAGTAGTTGAGTCCATAAATACAACTTTGTTGTAGTTTGGGTGAATTCCTTGTTTCATGGTTGTTTTCTCTCCTTCCGCCCTGGTTCATTTGCTGAGCCAGAGTAAGTTACCTTCCTATACTAAACGATTTTTTCATGCCCCGCAATACCTATTTTCAAGTCGTTGTGTCGGTTTTCGTCACACGTGGCTTCACAGGCGCACGCCGGACGGGTTTCTTCTTTTCTTTCTCCAGTTCGACGAAAAATTCTTCGTTATTTTTTGTATCCCGGATCTTGCGTAAGAAGCTGTCGACGAACTCATTGGACTCGTTCATCGTCCGGCGGATCGTCCATAAGGCATCCAGTTGCTCCTTCGGTAACAGCAACTCTTCTTTCCGTGTTCCGGATTTCCGGATATCGATGGCCGGGAAAATCCGGCGCTCGGATAATTTCCGGTCCAGATGCAGTTCCATGTTTCCAGTTCCTTTAAACTCTTCATAGATGACATCATCCATCCGTGAACCGGTTTCGACGAGTGCCGTCGCGAGAATCGTCAGACTGCCGCCGTGTTCGATATTCCGGGCTGCACCGAAAAAGCGTTTTGGTTTGTGGAAGGCTGCCGGGTCAATCCCCCCGGACAACGTCCGTCCGCTTTGCGGAACCGTTAAGTTGTAAGCACGCGTCAAACGTGTAATCGAATCCATTAAAATAACGACATCTTTTTTATGCTCGACGAGACGCATCGCCCGCTCCAACACAAGTTCCGAAATCCGAACGTGGTTGTCCGGTGTTTCGTCAAACGTTGAGCTGACGACATCCGCTCCAGGGACAGAACGTTCGATGTCCGTCACTTCTTCCGGCCGTTCGTCAATCAACAGAATAATCAATTCAACATCCGGATGATTCACCTGGATTGAATTGGCGATTTCTTTTAATAGAGAAGTCTTACCTGCTTTTGGCGGCGCGACAATCAAACCGCGTTGGCCAAATCCGACCGGGGCAATCATATCCATCACCCGGACCGACAAATGACGCGGTTCTGTCTCAAGACGCATCAGGCGATCCGGATAGATTGGTGTCAATGCCGGGAAGAACAGACGGTTCCGGGCTGTATCCGGCGCTTCTCCATTGACGGCTTCCACACTTAATAAGCCTTGGAACCGTTCATTTTCTTTTGGCGGACGAACTTTCCCAGTCACGACGTCTCCGTTACGGAGATTAAAGCGGCGGATTTGTGAAGCGGCGATATAGATGTCTTCAGAGGATTGCGAGTAGTTGATAGGACGAAGGAAGCCGAAGCCGCCGTCATTTTGCATTTGTGGGTTTCCGGGGATGACTTCGAGTACCCCCTCGAGGAAATAAAGACCGGTGGATTCTGCCTGCGCTTTAAGAATCTTGAACATCAATTCGCGCTTACGAGCCTCACGGTACTGCGGTACGTTTTTTGTTTTAGCGATCTCATATAAATCTTTTAATGTCAGGTTACTGAGTTGAGCAAGTGTATAGGAACGTTCTGGTTTGTCAGTTTTTTCAGTTGGCATATGCATTCACCTATTCTTCGTATAAATTCAGGAGCAAAGGATGTTTTCTTCATGGTGCAAAAGATCATGTTGTAGATTCTTCGTGAATTAAAGGTATCACATTTCATCCATTTCGTCGTGATTTAAGAAATGGGAATTTCTTCTTTGTAATATTCGAGTATATTATTGCAATTATGTTACAAAAACGTCATGTTTTGTAGCGGAACTGAAAAAACGTTTTCATGTATCCGCATGCTAAGATAATCGTGCAGAGAAAAACTTACACAGTTGTAAGGCATACTGCTTAAACAAACACTTAATGAGATACATCATATAACTCGGTTTTCAAAACTACTTTAAAATGACATGGAGGATTTCACATATGAAACGTTTTCTAGCATCGGTCGCGACAGCAGCATTAGTGGTTTCAGGATTTGCATCAGTGGGAACAGGTAAGGTTGAAGCAGCTTCTACAGTAACTAAAGTTAAGATCACAGACAGCGGATTACGTGTTCGTACGGGCCCTTCTACAAAAGCAAGCATCGTTGGTAAAGTAAACGCAGGCCAAACATTTACATACAAAGGTAAATCAGGCAGCTGGACTAAAATTTCATACGGTGGGAAAACACGTTACGTTTCGACACAGTATACGAAAACATATAAGTCTTCTACTTCAACGGCTAAAAAATCAACAACTTCATCTTCAACACGTACACGCCTTCTCAGCGAAGCAGCAAAACATAAAGGAACTCCTTATGTATGGGGCGGAACGACAACTCGTGGATTTGACTGCTCTGGTTTCACAAGCTACGTCTACAAAAAAGCAGCAGGCAAAACATTGCCACGTACGTCTTCTTCACAATATGCTTCTTCTAGAAAAGTAAGTGTTTCAAACGTTCAACCTGGAGATCTTGTTTTCTTCTCACACGGTAGCGGCATTCAGCACGTCGGTATGGCAACAAGCAAAACAAGCATGGTTAACTCAGAAACAGGCGGCGTTAAATACTCTAGCTTCAAATCAGGTTACTGGGGTTCACGCCTTGTCGGCGCGGGTTCATACCTATAATTGAAATTACCAAGCGGTTGAGCATCGGCTCGATCGCTTTTTTTCTACCCGATTATCTAAGGAGGACATGTCATGAACGTATTAATCACCGGCGCATCTGCCGGAATCGGTCGCGAACTGGCTTATCTGCATGCGGAACAGGGAGATCATCTGTTACTGGTCGGACGGAACGCCGAACAACTTTTCGAAACGAAACACTTTGTCGAACAACGCGGTGGATCTGCCGTCGTGCTTCCATATGATATCGGGCAATCGCTTCAAATTAAAGCCCTGTTACGTGCGACAGAGAACACTCCGGTCGATATTTTAATCAACAATGCCGGGTTTGGTCTGTACGGGGAATTCATCGAGACGGATTTAGCACGCGAACTCAATATGATTGACGTCAATATCCGGGCACTGACACATTTGACGAAAGCTTTTGCCCGGCGAATGAAAATACAGGGTGGCGGACGGATCATTCAGATTGCTTCGACCTCGTCTTTTCACGGCGGTCCTTTGATGAGCGTCTATTATGCGACAAAAGCGTACGTCCTCAGTTTCTCGGAAGCTTTGGCAGACGAGCTCGCCCCTTACAATATTCAGGTGACAGCTGTTTGTCCGGGAGCGACGCATACGGATTTTGCCAAAACGGCCGATCTTGCAGCGTCCGGATTGTTCAAGCGCCCCGGCATCATGGACGCATCAACCGTCGCGCAACTCTCGTTCACCGGATACATGAAGGGAAAAACGCTTGTCATCCCCGGTCGCAGCAATGCGGTGTATGTCTTCATGACCCGTTTCTTCTCCCGCCGGAAACTCGTTCAGATGACACATCAGTTGCAGGCTCCGGCCAATCATTAATAGAGTTTCTTGCGACAAACAGTTCCGGCATACAATAATCAAACAAGGTTGACTCAAACAGAGATCCCTCGTCTTTTCACGCCCTTTCCTCAGGCGTGACACAAGCCAGCCTGCCTCATCCAGGCAGGAAACCGGGTCTTGTTTGTCTCTGACAGCGCAAGCTCGCTGCTTTTTCTTGTAGAAGTGGCGTGAAGCAAGTGATCCCTGTTTAAACGGAATGAGGGTGGCAGAATAATAATCTGCCACCCTCATCTTTGTAAAGACTGACGTTTGAGTCAGCTCTGTTTTCTCGGACAGGGAAGTTCAATGCACCACCAAGCATTTCAAACGAAATCTTTTACTCTCTGCATGCAAAAAAGGGAGGTGGATTTTCGAATTTACGAAAATCCATCTCCCTTGTGCAATACATCATCGATTTAAAAAGAATGACGTTCTTCACTCGACTCCTACGGGAAAAGCGCGGTGTTCCGCGCTGTCAGAGACAAACAAGACCCGACTACTTGTCCATTTGGACAAAGTAGGCGCGGCTTGTGTCTCGCCCGAGGAAAGCGGGTGAAGAAAACGTAGATTCTTTTGGATAAGCTTGCAATGCCGATTACTTAATAACGAGCTTTGGTTTTTTCTTGAACGAATGAATCCCTTCGACAAAACGAACCGTTCCCGATTTCGCCCGCATGACGACAGAGTGTGTTTGACCGCCTTGCGCGCTAAATTGAACACCTTTCATCAACTCACTGTCCGTGACACCGGTTGCTGCGAAGATGCAGTCATCTCCCGTGACAAGATCATCCATCATAAGGATTTTCGACGGATCTTCGATGCCCATCTTCTTGCATCGTGCGACTTCTGCTTCATCCGCCGGTAAGAGACGGCCTTGAAGTTCTCCGCCGAGACATTTTAAGGCAACGGCTGCAAGAACACCTTCCGGCGCCCCGCCTGAACCGAGCAGAATATCAATCCCGGTGTGCGGGAAAGCTGTATTGATGGCTGCCGCGACATCTCCGTCACCAATCAAACGAATCCGGGCCCCTGTTGCGCGAATACGTTGAATGATTTCTTCATGGCGTTCCCGGTCAAGAATCGAGACGACGACGTCTTCGATTTCTTTGTTTTTCGCTTTTGCGACTGCAGCGATGTTTTCTTCGATTGTCGCATCTAAGCTGATATGTCCTGCTGCTTCCGGTCCGACCGCAATTTTATCCATGTACATATCCGGTGCGTGTAACAAATCACCGGCATCTGCGACTGCAAGAACTGCGAGTGCACCCCATGTTCCTTTGGCGACGATGTTCGTCCCCTCAAGCGGATCAACTGCGACATCAAGACGCGGTCCGTATCCATTTCCGAGTTTCTCACCGATATACAGCATCGGTGCCTCATCCATTTCCCCTTCGCCGATGACGACTGTTCCTTTCATCGGGATCGTATCAAATACATCACGCATGGCGCTGGTTGCTGCATCATCCGCCTCGTTTTTCAAGCCCTTCCCCATCCAGCGTGCCGAAGCCAGTGCTGCTGCCTCTGTTACGCGTACGAGTTCCATTGATAAACTTCTCTCCATGTGTATAATCCCCTCTCCCTAACTGAAAACCTTAAACCGTTTCGCGCCAAACAAGAGCGCCGAGTCCTTTTAACTTCTCGTCAAACCGTTCGTAGCTTTGATCAAGTACTTCTGCATGGTGTAATAACGTTTCACCGGAAGCAAGCATTCCACTTAATACGAGTGCCGCGGCACCACGTGGATCATGGGCTTCAATTTCAGTACCGCGCAATGCTTCACCGCCGCGGATGATGATTGAAGCGTCTTCGTGGGTAATCCGTGCATTCAGGCGCCGCATTTCCTGGACATGCCGGAAACGTTGCGGATACAGCTTGTCGACGACGACACTTGCGCCTTTGGGTTTCAACAGGACAGCCGAAATGACCGGTTGCAGATCACTCGGAAATCCTCCGTAATGAAAGACACGAATATCAATCGGTTTCGCCATATCGATGGACGCTGTGACCGAATCATCCGCCAACTCGATTTTAGCCCCGAACCGTTCCAACTTTTGAATGATGCTTTCAAGATGTAACGGAATGACGTTATCAACCGTCACGCGGCCGAGGACGGCTCCCATTGCCAGGAACGTCCCTGCTTCCATCCGATCCGGAATTAACGTATGACGGCATCCTTGAAGCGTCTCGACGCCTTTGATTCGAATCTCATCGGTCCCTGCACCTTTGACACTCGCACCCATGTTCGTCAACATCGTACTCACGTCGATGACTTCCGGATCACACGCTGCATTTTCAATGACCGTCGTTCCTTCCGCCATGACAGCGACCAGCAAGGCACTAATAGTCGCACCGAATGAAGGAAGGTCCAGATAAATCCGGTTTCCCTTCAACTCTTCGACGTTCATGTAGTAAACCCCTTGTTCATTTCGCATCTCGACACCGAGTCGTTCCAGTGCCTTGATGTGTAAATCAATCGGTCGAGGACCGATGGCATAACCACCGGGCAGACCGACGACCCCCTGTTTGAATCGCGCCGCGAGAACACTCATCAGGTAAATGGATCCACGTAATTTCCGTGTATCCGTCCCGGTGAGCGGCATCGGTTCGACATGACTCGGGTCAATCGTCACCATATCGCCTTGACGTGTTACGACGGCTCCAAGCATCTCAATGATTTGGATCATCGTCGCGACATCGCCAATGTCCGGTACCCCCTCAAGAATGACCTGTTGATTGGTCAGCAGTGCTGCCGCGAGACACGGAATCGCACTCTGTTTCGATCCACTGATCATGACGGTTCCTTCAAGACGTTGTTGTCCTACGATATGCAAAATGTCCACATTCCATCAACCTTTCTCTACAATCTGTTATTGCTGCGCTTTTTCCCAGTCAGCCAGGAAACGTTCGATTCCCTGCGTCGTTAACGGGTGTTGCGTCAGTGATTCAATGACATTAAGCGGAATCGTCGCAATGTCTGCTCCAGCGAGCGCCGCATTCGTGACGTGAACCGGATTACGAACAGAAGCCGCGATGATTTGTGTCGGAATATCATGAATGACGAAGATTTGGGCAATCGTTTCGACAAGCCCCATTCCGTCTTGCCCGATATCATCCAGACGACCGAGGAACGGCGATACGTATGTCGCGCCGGCACGTGCCGCAAGCAAGGCCTGGTTCGGATTGAAGATCAACGTGACGTTCGTCGTGATGTTTTCTTTTGAAAGTGCTGCAACAGCCTCAAGTCCTGCCGGTGTCATCGGAACCTTTACCGTAATGTTCGGTGCAATCTGAGCAAGTTCCTTCCCTTCCCGAATCATTCCTTCTGCATCGAGGGCAATGACTTCAGCGCTGACTGAGACGTCTCCGACGATCTCACAGATTTCGCGCAGTCGTGTATGGAAATCGACGCCTTCTTTTGCGACGAGTGACGGGTTTGTCGTAACCCCATCTAAAATCCCCATTTTATGTGCTTTTTTAATATCCTCTACGTTTGCTGTGTCGATAAAAAATCTCATCTCTCTCTTTCCCCTTTCATCCCTTAAAGTATCCCTTGAAATCGCTTACTCCTCCATTATAAATTTTTTCGGTGAGAAGTCCTAACGTTTTCCAAAACAATCTGCTGATTTAGATGAAAAAAAGCACGATAGACGAGTGTCTACCGTGCTTTAGGCATGGAAAATTAAGCTTTGTTGCTTGAACCGAACTCACGCATCTTACCGATGACAGTTTGTTTGATTGCTTCGCGACCTGGTGCGATGAATACGCGTGGGTCATATGCTTCTGGTTTCTCAGCCAAGACTTCACGAACCACTTTCGCGAACGAAATTTGGTTTTCCGTGTTGACGTTGATTTTCGAAGTACCAAGCGAAATTGCTTTTTCGATATCGTGTGTCGGGATTCCTGTTCCACCGTGAAGAACGAGTGGAAGGTTTGTTGCGTTACGGATTTCTTCCATTTCAGTGAAACCAAGGTTTGGTTCACCTTTGTATGGTCCGTGAACAGAACCGAGTGCAGGAGCAAGCGTGTCGATACCAGTTTCTTTGACGATACGAACGCAGTCGTCAAGTTTCGCGTACATGACATCACCGATGACGTCGTCTTCTTGTCCGCCAACTGTACCAACTTCCGCTTCTACTGAAACACCTTTCGAATGTGCATACTCAACAACAGCTTTTGTTGTTTCGATGTTTGTGTCGATCGGGCTATGTGAATCGTCGATCATTACAGATGTAAATCCAGCGTCGATCGCTTCTTTACATTTTTCAACGCTCGAACCGTGGTCGAGGTGGATTGCAACAGGAACTGTTACTTTCATGTCGTGAACGAGACCTTCTACCATTTTAACAACAGTGTAGAATCCGCCCATGTGACGTGCTGCACCTTCAGATACTCCAAGAATAACTGGTGACTGCTCTTCTTGAGCTGCACCGAGTACTGCTTGAGTCCACTCGAGGTTGTTGATGTTGAATTGACCTACTGCGTACTTACCTTCGAGAGCTTTGTTTAACATGTCTGTCATAGATACTAATGGCATAATGACATCCTCCTCTGTTTTGATCGCTACTTACACGTAAACGTGCATTTTCAGACTGATTATAACACACTGATTCACCGGAACGTACAGCATTTCACTCCGAATTTAGGATTGTGACGACGACGTGAAGGATTAACCGCTTACATCGTTCGAAATTTGCACAGTCACTTCTTTTTTTAATTCAAAGATGTCGAACGGTTTGCCGAAGAAGGCAACGACACCGAGTCGTTTCGCTTCATCCATCGCTTCTTTTTCGTCTAAAGCGGTCATCAGAATCGTGCGGATCCGTCGTCCGACCTCATCCTGATGACGCAGGACTTCAAGACCGGTCCGCCCCGGCATGTTGACATCCATCAATAACAAATCGTATTCCGTCTCCTTGAGCCGTTCAATCGTCTCAAGACCATCGACGGCGACATCGGTCGTATATCCTTGCGCCCGAAACAATTGTGCCAGTAAATTCCGAATCCCCGGTTCATCTTCCGCGATGAGTAATCTTCCTTTCATCTCCCACACTCCTCCTCTAGTTATTTCCATTCTACATGAAAGCAAAACTTGCTATATACTGTGTGTGAGAGAAATTTAGAAAGGATGTTAGAAATGCTGAAAATTTTAGCGACACAATTCAACGGAAAACTACAAACGCTTACAAAACAGGAAGACGAATTATTCGATGTCGTCCGTCTGCTTGCGCAGGCACTCGTCGGTCAAGGAAAAGTCTATCTCGATGCCTACGGCGAGTTTGAAGGACTGTATCCGATGCTGTCCGACGGTCCGGACCAGATGAAGCGTGTCACGAAAATTAAGGATCATAAAACGTTGCATGCCGTCGACCGGGTGTTGATTTTCACACCGGATACGGAACGGTCCGATCTACTCGCGTCACTTGCCCGCTATGATGCATGGCATACGCCGTATTCAATCATCACACTTGGTGATGTGACGGAAACACTCGAACGGTCGTTTGCACCGCTCGCTCTGAAATTCGATAAAGGATTGCTTCCGGCTGAGGACGGTTCCCGTCATGGTTTGCCGAGTCTGGCACTGTGTGCCTTCCTGTTGACGCATATTTTGACACAGTTACAAGAGATGACGGAAGAGTGGGAATGACGCTTTTCTTCTATAGTAATAAACTAAACAACCCTGTCTCCGATTTGGAAACAGGGTTGTTGGTCATTCACTTTAATTCTTACTCACCAAGTGATGCCTGGATGAAGTCATGGAACAAGGCTTGCGGACGTTCCGGACGCGAAATCAATTCCGGGTGGAACTGACAAGCGACGAACCATTTGTGTTCCGGGATTTCGATGATTTCAACGAGACGGCCATCCGGGCTCGTACCAGAGAAGATCATGCCGTTCGCTTCGAACTGTTCACGGAATTCGTTGCCGAACTCATAACGGTGACGGTGACGTTCGTAAACGAGTTCACTCGAATAAGCAGCACGCGCTTTTGAACCGTCTTCAAGCTTACACGGATACAGACCAAGACGAAGTGTTCCGCCGAGATCTTCGATGTCTTTTTGTTCCGGCAACAAATCGATGATCGGATACGGTGTCGCCGGATCGATTTCCGCCGAGTGGGCACCTTCAAGATTCAAGACGTTACGGGCGAACTCAACTGTCGCCAGTTGCATACCGAGGCAAATTCCGAAGAACGGGACGTTGTTTTCACGGGCAAAACGTGTCGCTTCGATTTTCCCTTCGATTCCACGTTCTCCGAATCCGCCCGGGACAAGGATTCCATTTGCTGAACCGAGTAATTCCTGAACGTTGTCACGCGTGACGTCTTCTGCATTGATCCAGTCGATTTCGATGTCGCTGTTAAAGGCGAAACCGGCGTGTTTCAAAGCTTCTGCAACCGAGATGTACGCATCA
This sequence comes from Exiguobacterium sp. s145, assembly GCF_018618835.1. Taxonomy (NCBI): domain Bacteria; kingdom Bacillati; phylum Bacillota; class Bacilli; order Caryophanales; genus Exiguobacterium; species Exiguobacterium sp. s145. The sequence continues at coordinate 77,797 of NZ_JACSMV010000004.1, forward strand.
CGGAGTTCGACATATTTCCCGACGAGAGCGATTTTCGTTTTCTTCTCGAGGTGTGTCACGGTGTGGACAAGTTGCTTCCAAGCAGTCATGTCAGCAGCCGGTGTATCGAATTTGAAGTAGTCACAGACGAGTTGGTCCATGCCTTGACGTTGCAGATTAAGCGGCACTTCGTAAAGTGTCGACGCATCTTTTGCTTCAATGACCGCTTCCGGACGTGTGTCACAGAAGAGGGCAATTTTATCTTTCATTTCTTGCGGTACATCATGTTCTGCACGAAGAACGATGATATCCGGCTGAATCCCGTAGCTGCGGAGTTCTTTAACACTGTGTTGTGTCGGTTTCGTCTTCAGCTCGCCTGCAGCGGCAAGATACGGAACGAGTGTACAGTGAACGTACATGACGTTTTCTTTCCCAATATCGTTTTTCACCTGACGAATGGCTTCGATGAACGGAAGCGATTCGATATCCCCTACTGTTCCACCAATCTCTGTGATGACGACATCTGCGCCCGTTTCTTTTCCGGCACGGAAGACACGGTCTTTGATTTCATTCGTGATGTGCGGAATGACCTGAACCGTTCCACCGTTGTAATCCCCGCGACGTTCTTTTTTCAGAACCGTCGAGTAGATCCGGCCGGATGTCACGTTTGCATTTTGGCTGAGGTTAATGTCGATGAACCGTTCGTAGTGACCAAGGTCAAGGTCCGTTTCAGCACCGTCATCCGTGACGAACACTTCGCCGTGCTGGTACGGGCTCATCGTTCCCGGGTCGATGTTGATGTACGGGTCGAATTTTTGGATCGTGACGTTCAGGCCACGGTTTTTCAAGAGACGAGCGAGTGATGCTGCCGTGATCCCTTTACCGAGCGAAGATACTACCCCACCGGTTACGAAAATATACTTTGTCATGATTAAATTGCTCCCTTCTCGAGTCCAGAAATCTGTCAGAGGTCGTTAAAAAATAAAAAAGCAAAAGTGCCCCCATTCACAGGAGACACTTTTGCTGAAATTAAGCACGTTGCTTAAAGAAGCCCATGACTAACTTACGTCATTCCGAAAACTTCGTCAAGCAGATTTTTTAAAGACAAAAATCACACGTACCTGTGTCAGCCGTCAACGAAAAAACTACCATTTTCATGTTCAAAAATGGCAGGTTGCGGTTGTTAAACTTCTTCGTCATCTTCCTCGAAATCTTCGAGGTCTTCTTCATCCAAATCGTCTTCGAGGTCATCAATGACCGCAACTTTTTTGAATGTATCTTCTTCGCTGTCATCTGCTGCATCATAATCAGCAGTTTTCGCGAATGTATCGAGATCATCTTCGATTGTCTCGAACTCATCTTCTTCTGCATCGTAGTTAAACTCTTCTTCGAACTCATCGAGTTCACCGCGTTGACGCGCTTCGATGACCAAGTCCTCGTCCGATTTATCGAACGGATACCATGCACGAAGCGACCAACGGTTAGCTCCGACGTTAACGAAGTTTCCGTCGATGTTCATGTCCGTATAGAGTTGGGCAAGTTTCTCGAACTTATCCTCTTCATTTTTAAACGTATGATATTTTTCGATTTCTTTTGTGATGTCATCGAAAGTAATAGGCTGTTCGCCCGCTTCTTGCAGCATTTCATTGACGAAGTTAATCAGTGAAAGATCAGTAATTTCTTCTTTACTTAAACGGCTGAGGCTCATTGTGACGGCCACTTCCTTTCATTTGCGTTCAATCCATTACTTCTCATTATACGCAAAAGGGCTTTTAAAAATCCAGTCTCTCGTAAAAAAAGATTCATCGAAAAAGAAAATTGGGTTTTTGAGGGGCCTGAAAAAGGAATAATCCAAGAGAAAAGAAGGAGGAATCACGGATGGATGTGACAATTGAACGGGTAAACGACTTTGATGGATACAACTGGCTTCCGTTGCTCGCTAAAAGTTCGCAGGAAGGATTCCAACTCGTCGAGCGAATGTTACGCAACCGCCGGGAGGAATCGTTTCAAGAAGACGGGGAAGCGATGTTCGTCGCCCTGTCGACAACCAATCAAGTCCTCGCGTGCGGCGGATATATGAAACAATCCGGTCAAGCCCGAACCGGCCGGATCCGTCATGTCTATGTCTTGCCGGAAGCCCGGTCACATGGAATCGGGACGGCATTGCTTGAAAAAATCATGTCTGAAGCCTTTTTGACGTATGACCGACTCGTCTTATACAGCGAACAGGCCGATCCGTTTTATCAAGGTCTCGGATTTCAACTCGTTTCCGGTGAAAAAATCACGCACACTTTGGATAAAACCGCTTTTGCCGACTCAAACCGATGAATTGACATATCGGAAAGTATCGATTAGATTGATGGCATGACACAACAAGTAGATCTTTTTAAAGCATTGTCGAACGAAGTCCGTCTCGACATCCTGCGCTGGCTCAGAGATCCGGAAACTCATTTCAACAAACCGGCAGCTCACTTGTCAACGAATCTCGCTGAAAAAGGAGGCGTCTGTGTCGGTGATATCCAGGAGAAGGCCAACCTGTCCCAATCCACGGTATCCCAGTACTTGGCGATGTTACAAAAAGTCGGATTGCTCGAATCCGAACGTCACGGCAAGTGGACGTATTACCGTCGAAATGAAGAAAAGATTAACGAGTTGGCAGAGTATCTAAAAGGAGAACTCTAAGGGGTTTTCCTTTGTTCATATATCGACAATTCTCGATATGTAGATTTGGAAAAGAAAGAAGGAACGGATTGTGAAATTCATTTATTACCTGTTGGCTTTACTTGCCGGGATTGCGCTCAGTATCGAAGGCGCCATCTACGGGGAGCTTGGTAACAGTATCGGTAAACTCGAAAGCAGCTTTTATAATTTCTTTGCCGGTACAATCATCATCGGCATCATCACCCTTTTCTTTGGAAAAGGTTCGCTTGGCTATACATTCAAAGCTCCGAAATGGACGTTGCTCGGCGGATTACTCGGAAGTATTTATTTGACGATCCTGATCATCAGCATCCCGCTCGTCGGTGTCGGTCTCGCCATGATCAGCGTCATCATCGGTCAGATGATCGCCAGCATGGTCATTGAACATAAAGGATGGCTCGGAAGTCCCCGCGTCGCCATTAACAAAGACAAATTAATCGCATCCGGCCTGATGGTCGTCGCGCTATTTTTGATTTTCTAAGAAGGAGGAAACTTGATGAATATCGCATTACTCGGCATGACACTGCTCGGAGGAATTCTCCTCAGTGCCCAGTCTTCCATCAACGGTGCCTTCGGTCAAAAAGCCGGCGCACTGGAAAGTACATTTTTAACTTTTTTCACCGGCATGCTCCTGCTTGCACTCGCCGTCCTCTTTTTCGGACAAGGAGATGTCCTGTTAATTCTTGATGCACCCCGGTGGCAGCTCAGTGCCGTCTGGTTCGGTGTCAGTTATCTGTTCCTGACCATTCTCTCCGTCCCGAAAATCGGGGTGACGGCAGCCAGTATCGCAACCGTCATCGGACAGTTGTCCGCCGGAATGGTGCTTGACCACTTCGGAACATTCGGCGGCGTCGAAGTCGCGTTTGATTTGAAACGTTTTGCCGGTCTGTTGTTTATGTTAGCCGCCTTGTTCTTTATTTACCGCGGGAACAAACGACGGGTCGAAGCGCCTGCTTCCGACTCGATGGCTTCTTGAGACCATACAAAAATAGGGCTGACTCAAAAGTCAGTCCCTACAAAAATAAGGGAATCACTCGTTTCACGCCACTCCTACAGGGAAAAGCGCATTTTGCGCTGTCAGAGACAAACAAGACCCGTTTCCCTGCCTAAACGAGGCAGGAAAACTGGCTTGTGTCTCGCCTGAGGAAAGGGCGTGAAAAGACGAGTGATTCCTTTTTGAGTCAGCCTCGTTTTTTCATCTGTTCATCCTTTTAAAAAAGTCAGGGCTTCCACCGCGAGCTGATGATCCGCTTCCTGCGATAAGCCCGATACGGTAATCGTTCCGATGACACCGACACCCGCGACCCGGACCGGAAATGATCCGCCGGCGTCGGCATAGTCGGCTGGATTGACCGCATACATCGTGTGGTAGGACCGGTTTTTACTTTCGTTATACAGTCGCATGTAGAGCGAGCTGTGTCCGTGACGGAGGACGACGTTCGATTTCCGCCGAATCCACTCTTCCTGATCCGGTGCCGTTCCGTCGAGTGCCGCATAAAACAGCCGTTGTCCGTTCCGTTTCAGCTCGACGGCGACGCTGAGTTGCTCCTCGATTGCCCGGTCGATGACATATCGTCCGGCACGCAGGGCATCGTGATTCGTAAACTGACGTAACGTCAGCGTTTCTTCCTGTACCAACAATTCCGTCAGATTCATTGCTCCCACTCCTTCCGGAAAATCTTCCGTCCCTTCTCGCTGCTCAAACGAACGGCTTCGATGATTTGCATCGTCTTGAGTGCATCCGTCAAATCGACCGGCACGTCACCCGTCTTCAAACCTTCGGCAAGTGCTTTGTAAAAACCAAGGTAATTCCCCGGAAGTGTCGCCAATCGTTCCGCCGGATGATCCGCAAGTTGCAGATATCCGTAATTCACGGCTTCCTCCTGACCAATTGCGGCATCAATTGTTTGTCCGGACGCAAGGCGCGTTTCCTGCGGATCCATTCCGTATTTGAGATAACTTCCGCGTGTCGCATGCAATTCAAACCGCGGCGTTGCCCCTTGGATAAAGGAATTGGACCGCAGGATGACGCGACGCTTTCCGTAAAATAACGTAATGTGGAATCCATCATCCGTCTCCGCTCCGTCGCGCTGGGATAAAACATCCCCGACGACTGCATCCGGTTCCCCGAACAAAGCGAGCGCCTGATCGATCAAGTGTGAACCGAGGTCAAATAAAATACCGGAACCCGGTCCTGCTTTTTCCCGCCAGCGATCCCGTACAACCGGACGATAGCGATCAAACCGTGATTCGAACAATTGCCAATCTCCGATTTCATTCATCTCGACCAACTGTTCGACCGTCAGGAAATCACCGTCGTAACGGCGGTTTTGATAGACGGCGACAGAGACGCCGTGTTGCATTGCGAGACGTTGCAGTTCGATTGCCTCTTCCATCGTCACGACGGCCGGTTTTTCGAGCAGGACATGTTTTTTAGCTTCGATGGCTTGTTTCGCCATCTCAAAATGTAAAGCTGTCGGTGTCGTAATGATGACAAGTTCCGTCTGTTCATCCTGTAAGGCCTCTTCGAGTGTTTCGATCACATCGGCTTCCGGGAAAACAGCCGCCACTTTATCGGCTTGGCTGGATACGACTTGCCGGACCGTATATTCGGGCAACGCTTGAATCAATGGGGCGTGAAACGTTACGGCTGAAAATCCGAATCCGACTAATGTCGTTTGAATCGTCGTCATGTTTGTTCCTCCTCTGCTGTTTCGAGCAAGATATGGGCTTCTTGCAGCCACTTTTGCCATTGTTCGGTCGGGCGTTCATCCGTAATCAAAATGTCGATCTGATCAAGATCACAGACTTTGTGCAGAAAACGTTTCTCGAACTTCGTATGGTCTGCCAGTACAATCACTTCCGCGCTACTGCGGATCATCGCCTTTTTCACGATTGCTTCTTCCAGATTTTCCGCGAATATCCCCTGTTCCGTCAGCCCGCATGCTCCAAGGAATACACGGTCGACCTGATAGTTCAAAATATCATCCGCCGTCTTAATCCCGACTAAACTGCGTGCATGCCGGTCCCATTTTCCTCCAGTCACGTACAGATCAATTTCCGGACGGGCCTCCAGTTGTTCGACGACATCCAGTGCATTCGTAATGATTTGAATCGGTTGCGCCGGCAGATGAACCGTCATCCGGGCGACCGTCGAAGCTGCATCGAGGATGATTTTTTGGTACGGCTGAACGTACCGGACGGCGTGTTTCGCAATCCGGTTCTTTTCCGGCTGTTCGGTCCGCCGGTCGTACTGAACGGTCGTGTTTGTCCCGACACGGATCAAACCGTTTTTGACACGGATGATTTTTCCTTCCCGCTCGAGCTGGATCAAATCACGCCGGGCCGTATCACGCGAAATACGGTACTCTTCCATCAGCTGATCGAGTGAAATTTCAGGTGTCGTCTTGATCCATTCCCGCATTTGTTGAAGTCGATCCTGTTGAGCCATCTTCCTTTTCCTCCTGCTCTTTTTCTTCATTTTAAGTTTTTACATTACATAATGCAATTTTTACTTAAAATAACTTCGCTCAATTCGGGTAAAGAATGGTATAGCCTGGAATTCAAGAGGAGGAATGACGCATGCGTACGATTTTCATTACCGGTGCTTCGTCCGGGATCGGTCTCGCGACGGCGACACGTTTTGCTGAAGAAGGATGGACGGTATATGCCGGAACCCGTGAACTGACTCCGGCACTGGAAAAAGCCGCCTTACCGCATTTGCATTTCCTTGAAGTCGATGTCACGGACCTGATGAGTTTAAAACAGGCCGTCTCCGTCATTGAGCAAGAAGTTGTTCATTTGAATGCTTTATTCTGCAACGCCGGACAAGGCTTGTTACGCGCACTCGGACAAGCGACGAGTTATGAAATCACTCAGCTGTTTGATATCAACGTGTTTGGTGTCATGCGGACGATTGAATGTTGTCTGCCGCTTTTAAAAGCCGCTCCGAACGGCAGTCATTTATTAGCCACCTCGAGCATCAGCGGACTTGTCGGTCAGCCGATGAACGAAATCTATTGTGCCAGCAAGTTTGCGCTTGAAGGACTGTTCGAAAGCTTAGCTACTTATTACAAACCGTTTTTCTCGATCGATGTCACGTTGATCGAACCGGCTGCCGTCGAGACGAACTTCACAGCAAGCGTCCTCGACCGTCTTGAGCAGACAGGCGGATTGCACGAAGATGATTTCAAACCGATCATCGAAAGTTATTTACGGACGTACCGCGTCCGGCACGCCGAGCGCCAGTCGCCGGAAACGATCGCCGAGTTGATCTTTAAACTCGTCCATGCCGATGAGAAGCCGTTGCGTGTCCGGACCGCTCCGGAAGACGAAGCCTTCGTCGCCCATAAAACGGCAAACGATCCGTCCGGTCTCGTCGGGACACTCAAAACCCGGCAACTGACACTAAATTTAGACTGATTCCCCTTTTGTTCAAAACATATCAGATTCGTCCTTTTCTTCTTTCTATAATGAAGCTATCTCTTTAAATTCATTTTAGAAGGACGATTTTTCATGACTCCCTTATTTTTGTATACGGCCGTCTATTTGATTCCGACGTTCATCATGTTCTATATGGCCGTCGATATCCTGTTACGCAATCCAAAACGTTCGCAACACCGGCTGCTGAGTCTTTTTACTTTCGCCTACGGAATGTTGTTTCTCGGTGAATTTTTCCGAAACGCTGCGCCCGTCTCGATGAGTCCGGCTTTCGTGACGTATTGGTTTGGGAATGCCGGACTACTCGTCTTCAGTACATCGCTCCACTTTATCTTCCGTGTCTCGAATCTGTGGAAAAAGATGCCGCGGTTCCTTTACCCGGGCATCTTTTATGCACCAATGGTCATTGTTCTGATCACGTATGCCTTTCAGACGAACGTCATCAACAGTCAGCAATTTGAACGGATCGGCGCCTTCATCTATCCGGAGTTCAATGCCTCGTACTTAATCACGATGACTGTCGGGAACGTCTTCCACCTTCTCGTGATCGGTTTACTGTTTTATGCACGGACCCAGTTGCGGGATGCGCGCCGGGGAATCATCAATGTCCTGTTGAGTGTTGCGCTCCTTGTTCTCGTCTGGGATATCGTCTTCGGATACAACTCGTTCTACGGTGTCATGCCGCCCTACGCCTATATGTACGGCGGACTGTTTTGGGCCGGTGCTCTGACGATCGCCATGCGCCGGTTCGATTATCTCGCCTCTTACCAGAAACGGTTTGCGACGCTGTACAATCTGAATCCTTCGGCGATTCTGTTGCTCGACCGTCACGGCCGAATCGAGAGTGCGAATCCCGCGGCTCATACATTGTTGAAAGAACACAAACTGTCCGGTCAGCCGTTCGCCGACTACCTGCCGGAGAAAAAACAACAGGGTTGGCTTCAGCATTATGAGGTCCACTTTGCTTCTCAACGTAAATTCAACGAATACGAAACAAAGGTCCTGACGCTCGAACAACAGGAACGGTATGTCGTCATGGACGCCGACTTTGTCTTCATCGAACAGGAGTTACACGGGATGTTGCTGATTCGGGATATCCAGTCCTTTAAGGAAGCCGAGCAGACGATCCGCTTTTTCGCCTATCATGACCCGTTAACGAAAATCCCCAACCGGCGTAACTTTTACGAACGAGCCGGGCAAGCCATTCTCGGGCAGGACAGTGTCACGGTCGTCGTCGTTGACCTCGACGGCTTTAAAAGCATCAACGATACGTACGGTCATCAAATCGGCGATGCCTTTTTGATTCACTTGGCTCAGCTGCTTGAACGGACCGTTAAGCCGCCCGGTTTCGCTGCCCGGGTCGGCGGCGATGAATTCTTTTTACTGTTGCCGAATCAGACACCGGACCAGTTGCACCGGTTCGCAGCTTCGCTCTTAGAGACCTTCCAGGACAATCCGTTTATACTCGCAGAAGAGTTGATCGAGATTCGAACGAGCATTGGACTGAGTTATTCACCCGATCACGGCATCAGCTTGGATACGTTGATTCATCATGCCGATCAGGCCATGTATCACATCAAATACAATGGTAAAAACGGATACCGGATTCATGATACACTCGAATCGATTCAACGACCGTCCGAAGGAGGCACACGATGATTTCCATGCTTGCGATTTTTTCACGATTATTTAAAGGATTACGCCATGCTTTTCAGTTATCCTACTTCCGCGGTCTATTGATCCTGTGCCTGTTGACGTTACTGTCCGGAACGATTTTTTACAGCACGCAAGAAAACTTAACCGTCGTCGACGCGCTGTATTTCTGTATCACGACGCTGAGCACGGTCGGGCATCCGACGTTCGCTCCCGTTACGACACTCGGCAAAGTCTTCACGATGGCCTATATTACGATCGGATGCGGTTTGTTCCTTACATTGATTGCTACACTCGCCTATGTCTTGATTAAGGAACAGGAAGACTGAAAGGAGATGCCTTCATGCGGCAAGCAGCCATTCAAAATAACTTCGACTGGTGTCGTCTGATTTGCGAGCTGAACGGATGTACCGTCACGGAAACAGAGGATCACTGGAAAGCGACCGGCGACGTCCCGCCGCTCTATCCGGAAATGATGGTCCGGGCGCATCAACAGCAACTCGATCTGACCGGTGTCAACAGTATCAAGGATTGCACCGCCAGCTATGATTTTTCACTTGCCGGTCTGACACACCTGTTCACGGCGGAATGGATTGTCCGTCCGCCGATTCTCGACCGGCGTGCGCTCCCGCCAGACTGGACTGTCGTGACGACTTCCGAGGAAGCAGCACGTTTCTTCGCCTTCATCGAGACGCACGACTTGCCGGATACGTTGTTCGAACGAACCGATGTCCGGCTGTTCTTTTCGGATGCGCAGCAGACCGGATTTATCGCCTATTCCAACGGTCAAACGACCGGACTGTCGCATTTGACGTCCGATTATCTCGATGAACGACTCTGGGATGATATCATCCGGCTCAGTTCGGCTCACTTCCCGGGACAGCCTCTCGTCGGCTATGAGTATGGCGATCAATTGATCACGGCACTTGAAGCCGGCTTCGATGATATTGGACCACTTGCCGTCTGGATCCGCTGAACCGAGAACTTCTTTTCTAAATGAAAGTCAAAAAAAGTATCGTTTTACCGGATCTCGACAGATTCGGCAGAACGATACTTTTTTGTGTTACATCAAACGGCTGATGAAGGCCGTCGCAATCCCGAAATAGACGAGCAGCGACAGGATATCGTTCAGCGTCGTGATGAGCGGGCCGGATGCGATGGCCGGGTCGATATTCAGACGGTGCAAGATCAATGGAATAATCGTTCCGGCTAATGTTCCAAAAATCAATGTAATGATCAGTGAACTGCCGACGACGAGACCAAGAATCGGATCCCCCTGCCAGACGTAGGCGATGATGGCAATCAAAATCCCACACGTCACACCAATGATCAGACCGACCCGTAATTCCCGAATGATCAGCCGCGTGACGACCCGTTTGTCGACTTCACGCGTAATCAGACCACGGACTACGACAGCCAGCGACTGCGTTCCGGTATTTCCCGTCATTCCGGCAATCATCGGCATGAAAAATGCCAACGCGACCACTTTGGATAACGTTTCTTCAAACTGACTGATAATCGATCCGGACACGAGTCCGATAAATAATAACAAAATCAACCACGGCAGACGCCGGGTTGCGGCCACCCACGGTTTCGTATCAAAATCAATCGATTTCCCGGACGCCGACAACTTTTCGATGTCTTCATTTGCTTCTTCCCGTAAGACGTCAAGGGCATCATCGACCGTAATCAATCCGACGAGGACATCCCCTTCGACGACCGGTAACGAGACCAGATCGTAGCGTTCAAACATCTTCGCGACGTCTTCCTGATCGGTCTCGGACGAGACGCTGATGACTTTCCGGTCCATGACGTCCGCAATCCGTTCGTCGTTACTTGCGAGGATTAAATCACGGTAGGAAATGACACCTACGAGCTGACTCAGTTGATTGACGACATAAACGTAATTGATCGTCTCCGAGTATTCGATGTAATCGCGCATCTTTTCAATCGTTTCGCCAACCGTCGACTCATCCGTCACCCAAATGAACCGGTTCGTCATCAGGCGTCCTGCCGTCTCGGCCGGATACGTCAATAAGTTGCGGACGACAAGTGCCTCATCCGGACGCATGCCGGATAATAAACGATCGACTTCATCGTCCGGCAGTTCTTCCAGGATGTCTGCCACATCATCATTTTCCATTAAATCCATGACGTGTCCCGCGTGATCGACATCTAAACGCCGTATGACCTCAAGCTGCTCATCGATCTCCAGTTCCTCAATGACGTCGGCCAACCGTTCATGATCCAGGTAACGGAGGAGCCGTTCCTGTTCCGTTTTTCCGAGTTTACCATACCAGTTCGCTAAGTCGTATGGATAGACTTCTTCGATTACCTGCTGTGCTTCTTCCCGTCGTTCTTTCACCAATGCTTCCAGTAACAGCAGCTTCCACTGCTGTTCCTCCGGCTGACTCATCCTCTCACCCCCACTTTTTCTCCTCTCCCATCTTAGCACGATGCTTTCAAAAAGAGCGATTGATGAAAGCAGTTGACATTTCTTTCGTCGCACCTTAAAATTTGCCTTAAGGAAACATTATTAGTCTAAAGAATAATAACTGACAATAAACAAACTCTTTTTTTTACACTTTTTGTTGCCCTAAGGAAACATTCATTACCTAATCAAAGTTCATGAACCGGAAAGGAGTTTTTTTATGCTACATGCAGTAGAAGTCGACCAATTATCCGTCTCCTATTTCGAGACGACTGCACTTGAACGTCTGTCCGTCCGCTTGACATCCGGTCAACTCATTGGAATCATTGGTCCGAATGGTGCCGGCAAATCGACTTTCATCAAAGCCATCATGGGATTGATTCCGGCAGAAGCGACTTCAATCCGTCTGCTTGGTCAATCCGCGAAACAGGCGCGGACACAGGTTGCTTACGTTCCCCAACGCAGTGCGATTGACTGGGATTTTCCGATTCGGGTCATCGATGCTGTCCTGATCGGCTGTTATCCGCAGCTCGGTTTGTTCAAGCGGCCGACGAAACAGCACCGGATGCGGGCGCGCGCCTGTCTCGACCGGGTCGGCATGCTCGATTACGCCGACCGTCAAATCGGTGAACTGTCCGGCGGTCAACAACAACGTGTCTTTTTGGCTCGCGCCTTAGCGCAGGAAGCCGACCTGTTATTACTCGACGAACCGTTCGTCGGGGTCGATGCCGGCAGTGAAGGAGTCATCATCGATTTATTGCGAGTGTTGCGCGATGAAGGCAAGACGATCCTCGTCGTCCACCACGATTTAAGTAAAGCAGCCGACTATTTCGACACGTTGCTGCTTCTCAATCGACGGATCATTTCGGTCGGTCCGCCACAAGACGTCCTGCATGCTGATCTCATCGAAGCAGCTTACGGCAATCCGCTTGCCTTCCTGCAGAAAGTGGAGGTTTCGTCATGACGATCATCGATTTCATCCACGCCCTGACGGAATACGATTTTCTCCAGAAAGCCCTCGTGACATCCGTCATGGTCGGCATCATCTGCGGGGTCATCGGTTGTTTCATCATTTTACGCGGAATGTCGCTGATGGGTGACGCCATCTCCCATGCAGTCCTGCCCGGTGTCGCCATCTCGTATCTGCTCGGAATCAATTTCTTCATCGGTGCTGTCGCAACCGGTCTTTTGACCGCACTCGGAATCGGTTTCGTCAGTCAAAACAGCCGGATCAAAAATGATACGGCGATCGGCATTTTATTTACGTCAGCCTTTGCGCTCGGTATCATCCTGATTTCTTTTTTACGCAGCAGCAGCGATTTGTACCATATCCTGTTTGGAAACGTCCTCGCCGTCCGTCCGAGCGATATGTGGATGACGCTCGCCATCGGTCTGATTGTGCTCGGTGCCATTTTCCTATTCTACAAAGAACTGCTCGTGACATCATTTGATCCGACGATGGCTGCCGCTTACGGTCTGTCGACACGATTGATCCATTACCTATTGATGACGATGCTGACGCTCGTCACGGTTGCCTCGCTTCAGACAGTCGGTATCATTCTCGTCGTCGCCATGTTGATTACCCCGGCGGCGACCGCTTATCTGTTAACGAACCGGTTGTCGCGGATGATTTTTCTGTCTGCCGGTCTCGGAACGATTGCTTCCGTCGTCGGTCTATATTTCAGCTTCACCTATAACCTGTCGTCCGGAGCCTCGATCGTCCTGGTCGCGACCGCCTTGTTTGCGCTGGTGTTCATCTTCTCACCGCGCCACGGATTGCTCCGGAAATGGAAATCACCGAAAAAGGAGCTCACGACATGATATTCAAACGATTGATTCCCTTAGCCGGTCTCGCTGGTTTACTGGCCGGCTGTGCTCCCGATTCTGCCGACGACGGAAAACTGCAAGTCGTTACGACCTATTCGATTTTAGAAGATATGACCCGTGTCGTCGGCGGTGAACATGTCGACGTCCACAGCATGGTCAAGGTCGGCAAAAATCCGCACGAATACGATCCGTTGCCGACCGATGTCCGGAAGATGGCGGACGCTGATGTCGTCTTTTACAACGGTCTGAATCTTGAAGCCGGCGGTTCCTGGTTTAATAAACTCCGCTCCAGTACAAATAAGGACGGCAAGGATGCTCCGGTCTACGCCTTAAGTAAAGGCGTCGAACCAAAGTATTTGACGGCCGCCGGAAAAGAACAGGAAACTGACCCTCATGCCTGGCTTGACCTCAGCAACGGTATTCAATACGTTGAAAACGTCAAAGCTGGATTAATTAAAGAAGATCCGGCAAATAAAGCCGATTATGAGAAAAATGCTTCGGCTTATATCAAAGAATTGAAGACGCTCGACACAAAAGCGAAGAAACGGTTTGCTGCGATTCCGGACGCCAAGCGCCATCTGCTCACAAGTGAAGGCGCCTTTAAATACTTTAGCGACGCCTACGACTTTAAAGCCGACTACATTTGGGAAATTAATTCCGATAATCAAGGGACGCCCGATCAAGTCCGGCGGATCGTTGATTTGATCAAGCAACGGGACATTCCGGTGCTGTTCGTCGAAACGAGTGTCGACCGGCGCAGTATGGAGACCGTCTCCCGCGAAACCGGTGTTCCGATCGGTGGAACCCTCTACACCGATTCTCTCGGCGCAAAAGGAAAAGACGGTTCAACGTACTTGACGATGATGGAAGCGAACTTTGATACGATCGAACAACAATTAACGCGATAAGAACTGTCATCGAATCGCCATCCCTGTCTTTCCCTTCGTGGATTCTTCCACCGTATACTAAGGAAAGAATCAATGAGTGATGGAGGAATGAAGATGCCTAAAAAACCCGGATGGATGATCATGACACTGTCGGCGACGCTTGCCCTCGGTGCCTGCGGACAGACGGAACAAAAGACCGACTCGCATGCTAATCATGAGGCCCATGAGACGCACACAAGTGCCGATCAGTTAGAACAGACGACGTCGCCAGGCGTTGCACCGGCGTTCCTAAAAGAAACGGATTCTTCGATTCAGACGATCTACCTGTCTGTCGCCAAACATCGGGATCTGCTTGAAAAGATGCCGTGTTATTGCGGGTGCGGGGAATCCGCCGGACACACAAGTAACTATGATTGCTTCATTGCCGATCAAAGGGCAGACGGAAAAACGACTTGGACGACACACGGGATTACGTGCGGAACGTGTCTTGATATCGCCGCCCAATCAATCGTCGCTTACCAACAAGGTACGCCGGTCAAAAAAATCCGCTCTGACATTGATGCGGCCTATGCGAAGACGGGTGCCAAACCGACTCCGACTCCGGCCCTCTAAATCAAACATCGGCTGACTCAGTAATCAGTCTCCAAAGATAATGGGAACAGCGTACAATTCTACCACTCTTCTTTTTTGCGTCATCCTCTTTTTGAAAAGGAAAACTTACCGTCGCCGGCGAGCCGTCGCATGGAGAACAAAGGGTTTGCCGGACAGCAATTCCTCCAGCTGATAATACGTATGGGCCCGAAGCGGCTGACTCGTCCGCGGGAGATGACGTAATTCATAAGCGACTTCCAGCAGATAAAACTTGTACGTCTCGGCTTCTTCAAATCCGAAACTGTTTTGCCGCGCTTCGATATAGCCGAGCAAACGCTGTTGTTGCTCGAGCGACAGACGTTGCACTTGCGGAGCAATCGGTTCGCCCGGCCGGAGAATCAGTTCCCGTTCCGTCCGGTAAAGCCGGTTCATGACTCCCCGTTCCCGCCGAAGCGCAATCAGCTTTGCCGGTTGATAAGAGCGCGGGTACGGATGGGCATGGACTAAATACTGTTCAATGATCGATTGTGTCGGGGCAGCCGGAAAAGAAATGACATCATGCATACAGTTCGACTCCTTTAGTGAGATCCACCGTTTATATTTTACTACAAATTTCCAATCCAATAGACGGACCTCACAGGAAGGAAACCGGTTTTCTAATTTCAGACGGGTTTCGTTTTTCATGACGCGTGGAAAAGTTCAAAAGATACTTATCTCTGAAAGGATGTTTTGTCATGCAACAGATGAAAGCCATTGGATTCCACAAACACTTACCGATTACGGAAGCCGACAGTCTGATTGATCTTGAACTGGAACGTCCCGTCGCAAAAGGACACGATCTGCTAGTCGAAATTAAAGCCGTTTCCGTCAATCCGGTCGATACGAAAGTCCGGGCTAAGGGCACGGACGAACAGGAACCGAAAATCATCGGCTATGATGCAGCCGGCGTCGTCGTTGAAGTCGGTGATCACGCCTCCCTCTTTTCCGTCGGGGATGAAGTTTACTACGCGGGCGCCATCAATCGTCCGGGTTCCAACAGTGAATTCCAGCTCGTCGACGAACGAATCGTTGCGAAGAAGCCGGAACGTTTGACGTTCAGCGAGGCGGCGGCGCTTCCCCTCACTGCCTTGACAGCTTATGAAGCTTTAACTGACCGAATGCATATCACGTTTGATGCCAAATCAAATCTCAAGAAGACGATTCTAATCATCGGTGCAGCAGGCGGTGTCGGATCGATTGCGACACAACTTGCGAACCATGCCGGCCTGACCGTCATCGGGACCGCTTCCCGTCCGGAAACGATCGACTGGGCGAAAGCACACGGCGCCCATCATACGATTAACCATCACGAAGATTTCCGGGAACAACTTGAACAACTCGGTTATTCGTATGTCGACTACGTTTTTTGTCTGAATGCGACCGATCAGCATTTTGATGCGATGGTCGATGTCATCACACCGCAAGGGACTATCTGCAGTATCGTCGAGACGGACCAGGCACTCAATCTCAGCGCTTTGCAACAAAAGAGTGCCACTTTCGCCTGGGAGTTCATGTTCACCCGCTCCCTGTTCGAGACACCGGACATGATTCGCCAACATGAAATTCTGACCCGCATCGCGACTTGGCTCGAGGAAGAAACACTTGAGACGACCGTCACTCAGACGTTGATCGGACTGAATGCAGAGAATTTAAAAGAAGCCCACCGCCTCGTCGAAAGTGGCAAGACGATTGGTAAAATTGTCGTCGAACAGCATTAAGCTAAAAAACAGGACGTTCTTCTCGAAAGAGAAAGAACATCCTGTTTTTCGATTATCTGCTTTTTTGACGTTTCATTGAAAAGACGATGGCCGCAAACAATGACAGGAGTCCTCCCGCCCAGCCGATGACCGGTGCGTACTGAAATGTATCGCGCAGCAACATTCCTCCGATAATGAGGATGGCAGCATCCGCTGCGAACAGCACCGCTAAAAATCGATAATTCATCCTTCTTCTCCCCTTTCATTTCAAACTGTTAGTACTTCTGCATTCTCCCTGCCAAAGGACATCTGCCCTTCAACTTAATCCTTACCCTTGATTTAGCACTTTCTGGTATGAATTTCTTGTATTTAAGATAATTTTCTAATAACACTGTATTTCTGAGTCTAAAAAATGTACGATTACGGTAAGAAATAGGTATAGTAATTACATCTATGTTCAATACGGAACGCTGAAGCAAAGGGGCATCCACAATCATATGAAAAAATGGTTCAATCAAAAAATCAGCCGGCAAATCATGTCTGCTTTTTACCTCATACTCCTTACCCTTTCCGTCTCTTCGATTGCTGCTTATTTTTATACAAACCATCAAGTGATGGACGCAAAAAAAAGTCTTGATGCGATCAGTGAGCGTCAGGAACGGGCGACGTCCTTGTGGGACGACTGGCAGTCCTTACAGTATGAGATGCGTGGTTATCTTGTCTTTGGAGATGATGACGTACTTAAAACGGTTCAGGAAAAAGCAGATTCTCTCGAAACACAGACGAAATGGTTTGAAGAAAACGGGATTTACCGTGGGGATAAAATTTATGCAGACGACGTCCGCTCTCTGTACACGTCGTATACGACGTTCGTCATGCCGAGTTTAATTAAATATGTCAAAGCAAAACAAGACGGCACCGTCAATGAAGCATTTTTGCAAATGCCAAGTTTGAAATCAATGATGCCGCAGGTCAAACAGGATCCGGACCGGAAATTTAAGATGAATGCTTCCGACAGCGAAACGATGCGAAAAAGCGTCAACACGATGGAGAGTGTCTTCACGAGTTACCGGACGAGTCTCCAGGCAAAAGAAATGATGGCCAAGGACAAACTAATCAAGCAAACGAAATATGCGGAATGGATTTGGCTTGTCAACTTACTGGTTCTCTTTCTTGTCATCCTGTTGATCATTCGACCGTTCATCGAACGGACGACACGTCAAATCCAGCTCCTCAGTAAAGAAAGTAAGCTGCTCGCCCAAGGGCAACATACCGCACCGCTGATTCCGATGAATCGGACCGACGAAATCGGTGAGCTCAGCAAATCGTTCCATCAAATGGCGACGGCCCTGACCGATAATAAACACCGGTTGATGTCATCCAATGATAATTTAGAACAAGCGCTGCGACTCACCTTACGGAACGAAGCACACTTGAAAATCCGGAATCAGCTGACGGAAACGCTTGCTTCCCGTGACACAGTCACCGCTTATCCGGCCGTCATCGAAAAGATGGTCGAGATTACCGATTCAACGAACGGTTCCTTGATCTTCAAAGAAGGAACAACGGTGACGAATATCATTTCCTACGGCCTGACGGAACAAGAACAAGATGATTTAATTGCGACGATCGAACCTGTCATCCGCCGCGCACGAAAGGATAAAGTGCCGCACATCGCTCAGTTTGCCCAACGCGCGGTTGCCATCACACCGGTTCTTGATGCCAGCACCGATGAGATCATCGCCTATATCTACCTGATGCGTCTCCATCATCCATTTGACCCGCAGGAACAAGAAGAGCTTGCTGCCTTTGCACGTCAGCTGGCCTTATCGTTACTCCGGATGCGGACGTTTGACGAGATTGGACGGGAACGGGAAAAAACGGCCCGCTTGTTGAACTCGATCCGCGAATCGATTGTCTACATCGAACCCGACGGACCGATTCAATTAATCAATCGTCCGTTACTCGATTTATTCGATCACCCATCTGCCGTCGACTCGAAAGCAGAATGGTTGATTGAAATCGACGACTCGATCACCTATCTGAAAAATCGCGTGGATCAGCTCTCTGAATTCGAACGATATCTGCACCAAACCTTCATTAATCGTGAAACCGGAGAAGGTATTACCTTTTCGATCGATCGTGAAAAACGTTTCATCAAGACATACTCGGAAGAAATCCATTACGGCGGAAAATTCCGCGGGATTCTTCTCGTTTTACGTGACGTGACGAATGAAGTCGAAATTGACCGAATTAAAAACGAACTCGTCTCAACAATTTCCCATGAATTACGGACACCTCTCTCGTCGATTTACGGATTCACCGAGTTGATGATCCAACGGGATCTCCCTCCACATCGTCAAAAGAAATATCTGAAAGCGGTCCATTCGGAAACCGAACGACTGTCCTTGTTAATCAACGACTTCCTCGACCTGCAACGGATGGAAGCCAACCGGCAGCAGTATACATTCGAACCGTTTGATCTACTTGCGATGCTGAAGGATTTGAAGCAACTTCATAGTCTTTCATCTTCTACACATACCATTCGCATCTTGACTGACGTTTCGTCGCTCTTGATTGAGGCCGATACGAAAAAGATTCGTCAGCTGTTCGGAAACTTGATTAACAATGCGATTAAGTATTCCCCGGCAGGCGGCTCAATTGAAGTTCGTTTGACGGAACACGCTAATCGGGTAACCATCGCGATTACCGATCACGGAATCGGAATTCCCGCTTCCGCGATGAGCGAACTGTTCCAAAAGTTTTATCGTGTCGATAATTCGGATACCCGAAAAATCGGTGGAACAGGACTCGGGTTATCGATTTGTCGTGAGATTGCCCGTGCCCACGACGGCGAAATCCATGTCGAATCAATCGAAGGACAAGGTTCGACGTTTACGGTCGATTTACCGTTAACACAACCTAATGCATAAGCAAACCGCGCCAGTTCCTTTTCGGAACGGCGCGGTTTTTCCTTATCCTTTAATGCGGCTGGCGATATCGACCGTCCGTTTCGCCTGGTGACGAACAGCAGGTTCAACCGATTCGACCATGTTTCCGTCCTGATCGACAGTGACCGTCGTTCCGTACGGGTTTCCGCCTGCTGCGAACAGGACCGGATCCGAATACCCTGGTGCTGCGACGATGGCACCCCAATGGAACATCGATGTATAGACGGCAAGGACGGTTGCTTCCTGTCCGCCGTGCGGGTTTTGCGCAGACGACATCGCACTGACGACTTTATTGACGAGTTTCCCTTGTCCCCAAAGACCGCCTGTCGTATCGAGGAACTGTTGGAATTGTCCCGGAACGTGTCCGTAACGGGTCGGGACGCTGAAGATGATCGCGTCCGCCCAGTCGAGCAGGTCGGGTGTCGCTTCTTCGACGTCGCGTGTCGCATCGGTATGTTTTTGCCAGAGTGGATTCGAGGCAATCGCTTCTGCCGGTGCCGTCTCCTTGATTTTCGCAAGGCGGACTTCAGCGCCGGCCGCTTCTCCTGCTTCTTTCGCCCAGGTGGCGAGTTGATGATTGGTTCCGGTCGAACTGTAATAGATGACAGCCAGTTTCACATTAGACATGACTTCGCTCCTTTTTTCAAAAACAGTGACGGACGATGGAGGTACATGTCGTCTTTTCCCGTTTTTTGGATAAAGTAACGCTTTTTATCTTGAATTCAAGAAAAAATTATACCTCTTGCGTAACTAACCATTTGAACCAGCGACCGTGTCCGTCCGTCTCGGCAATCGTCTGCTCGGTCAACACACCGTCGATGTAGGCATCGAGATGCAAATACCGGTCCTGGACGTTGTTATACACATGGTAAAGATTCCGTGTCCGGCCGATTTCCCCGACGACGTGCAACAGTTCTTTTTTGACCGCAAGCGGCATCTGATTCGCGACATGCGTATGAAAGATACAGAGAATGCTGTCGTCCGGTGTTTCGGCTGCATAGTGCGGCAATAAACGGACTCCGTCCCCTTCGACCAGCTTCAACGGTAATTCTTCAACATAACCGGCTGCCGCCTCGAACATCGCGAGCCGCTCCCGGTGTTCTGTCCAGATTAATGCTTTCAGCCATAACTGTTCGTCTGTATCATTCAAGTCGACGATATTCAGATCGAGTCCCGTCCGCATCGTAACCGGTGGCGGTGTCTGCGGGATGACCGGTGTGTCGTTCCCCTCGATAACCGATGTCAGCTGAAGACGTGATGCCGGATTCCCGACCGTCTCCCCGTTCCCGTATTCATAACCGTATTGATCAAACAGCAGCTGTAATCCGGCACTCGTCCCGATTTCAAGCAACGCAAGCGGTTGTTGTGTCTGCTCATGGATTTGGCTGAAGACCGGATACAGATAGGTGCAACGCCGGACTTCATTCGTTTGGACGAGACGTTGCGCAAGGAGCGGAATCAACTCGGCTTCATATGTCGTACAAAATGACTTAAAATCGGCAAACGCATCATGAAACGGATTCGGCTGTTTCGACACGCTCGGATAATAAGCGGCAAGCGGATGATCGATGCCTTTGAGCAACAGGTAATGGACGGCGCCAAACAGCAGGTTCGGGACCGGCTGAACGTCGCGCGCATGCCGGCATAGATCGAGGATGCCCGGATCCTCAGCAATTTCGAGTGATAGGTATTCGTATAACGGACTGGAGTCGCGGCACTCCCGTTCGGCAAAGATCCGAAAGCGTTGTGCGAGTTCTGTTTCTATCATTGATGATTCCCCCTTTTACGTTCCCTGTTATATTCCCTAAATTATTCCAAGAACCTGTTTTCGCCATCAAAAAACTCTTCCGCCTGAACCAGGGGGAAGAGTTTGATTGATGCTTAATCCGATTATTTTTTCTCCAGGATATCCGTTACGACTTCATTCAGTTTCTGTTTGAAGACCGGTCCGAAGCTTTCCGCATAGGAATTCGTCATATGGCTGATATCACGGTAGATGACGACGTTCCCGATCACGGGACGGAATTCGCCGTCGACACGGAAGTAATCCGTCAAGTCGAGTTTATAGAGGGACTTATTCGTTTGTTCGAAGTTTTTCCAGTACGCTTCATCGCGTTGATTGACTTCGGCATTCATTTTCTTCGTTGTTTCTTTGATGCTCGACGTCTCAAGCGACTCCAGGACGTTGAAGCTGTAACGCGGGTTGTCCCGGAGTGCCAGACCGTCGATACCGTACTCGTCTTTGACATACTGCATCTGGTCGACCATCTGTTGGTGAATCTTATCTTTTGTCGAATTCGCCGCCGTGACGTGCGAGATGATCAAATCGACATCAGCATCCTTCAAATACTCCAGCACATTTTTGTTCCAGATGCCTTTTAAGGTGTCATCCTCGTAACCCGTCGAGAAGCGTGTCCCGGAGCGGGTGATGTTCAAGATGCGGTACTTTTCACCTTTTGCCGCTTCGTGAATCGCTCCGAACCATTGCTCCGAGTGCGAGCTGCCGACCAGGGCAATCGTCGCGATATAGTCTTTGGTCTCACCGTATTCGCCGACTTTGATGTCACTTTTACTCAGTACCTGATTGGTGCCGTCCGTGTGGACAAGCGGCAAGTCGTCAAAGACGTTCGCATAGGACGGGAACGGATCGTGCTCCGGCGTCTTCTCCGGATTCTTGATGGCCATTGCTCCCGGATAATCGCTGGCGCTGACACCGTTCTTTAATTCCTGTTCTTCGAAATACTTCAGTCCGAAGAGTGAGCCGATCAACAGAACATTGATACTGATCATGATACCGAGCTTCTTGAAAGCCGACCGATCGACTTTTGCACTGCGGATCGGTTTCTCAATGAATTCCGTCATCAGATACGATAAGAGAATCGACGACAGAATGATTAATGTTCCTGTCAACATCCCCGGTGTCTGCTGGACGTTGTAACGATAGAACTCAAGCAGGACCCAGTGCCACAAATAAATTCCGAAAGCGATTCCTCCGAGTTTGACCATCGGCTTTGATCCGAGGAAACGTTTGATGCCGAATGTCGTGTCGCGTGTTCCGGACAGGACGATGAACAGCGCACACGTCATCGGCCAAAGGGCGATGTATCCTGGGAACATTTGCGAGACGTTAAAGAGGATCCCGGTCAGGACCAGACCAATCAGTCCGAGCCAGCCCATCAACGTCGCCATCCATTTCGGAATGTGGATCGAGGACAGGTTGATGCAAAGCAGACTGCCTAAGGCGAATTCCCAGACGCGCGTCATCGTGATGAAATACGCCCACGGCTGATTGACTTCGGTTAAATAGATCGAATAGCTTAAAGACGTCACGAACAACACGCCTAAAATCGTGTTAATCATCGGTTTTGCATTTTGAATCGTGTACTTCTTGACCATCCATAAGATGAATGAGAACAGAACGAACCAGATCATATAGAACTGTCCTTGAATCGACAGGGCCCAGAAGTGTTCGACCGGTGATTTCATCTGGCTTGCATCCAGATAATCTGTACTCGAGATGGCAAGCTGCCAGTTTTGATAGAAGAACATCGAGGCGACGACTTCACGAACCGTCTTCTCTAAAATCGATTGCGGCAGTAAAAACGAGCTGAGAATCAGGACGACGGCCAAAATAAACAGGACCGACGGCAACAGCCGTTTAATGAGTTTCGTGACGTAAGGCAGGAAACGAAATTCACCCGTCCGGTTGATTGTCGAGATAATCGACGTCGTAATCAGGAAGCCGGAGATGACGAAGAAAACATCCACACCACCCGAGACACGGTTGAACCAGATATGATAGACCGCGACGAGCAAGGCGGCGACAACGCGCAACCCCTCGATTTCAGGCCGGAACTGACTTTTGGTGTTAATGAGTTTTTGAGGCTGCATTTCTTGGTAATTCGGTTGATTCATTTTGTATTAGCTCCTATACTTTTTTCTTATGCCGAAAAAATTGAATTGAAATTTTTTCCTTCATTGTTAGACACGCACCAATTCATCCTAAAGTAAAATACTCATAAAATCCACAACATTTAGAAATTAAATTTTACAATGTATTCGTTTTTCCCCATAACAAATACGACTCCTCCAGCGTGGAAGAGTCGTATTCTATCTGCCTTATTTTACAGTCAGCGTAAAGATTTTACTCTTGCGTAATTTGATTGATTCCGCATGGACCGTCACCCGTGTGCCGCGTTTTTGTTTCGGGAACGTCATCGTCTGCGTTTTGCCTGTCGCGGTTTTTGTATACCGCTTTTGATTGATCGTCACGACAATCGTTTTTCCTTTTGTCGCTTTGACCTTCCAGGCTGTACTTGTCGGACTTAGTGTCGTCGTGTACGATTTCAGCGTCGGATTACCGGCTGCAACGACCCGTTGCTCGGATACCTGCAGTTGTGTTCCTTTGCGTGTCACGAGCTTGACGACCTGACCGGCTTTCAACGGTTTGGTCGGGATGGCGAAAATCCGCGTTTTCTTCCGATCAATATACGCTGTGTACTTGCCGTCGATGTAGAGTTTTCCGTAACACGCATCTGCATCAAGTGCGCCGTCAATCGTCGTCTGCTCGTCGTTCAACGGGTTGTTTAACGTACTGTACAACATCACGCTGTCTTTTAACGACAGTGATTTCGAGACGTAACTGCCGGAACGGACAATCCGGTACTCGGCCAATTGATCGGTATACGGGATCGTCACTTCCGTTTTCTTCGTTGCCGGAATGGCTGTGATTTTTTTCTTTCCCTGATAGACGGTATACGTTCCACCGTCCTGTTTACTCTCCAACCGGTACGTAAAGGTTTTAAAGTTCGTATTCGTCGACTGGGTCACACGTGGAATTTCGTATCCGGCGATCGTCCGTTGCACAGTCGTTTTCTGATCGAACGTATTTTCGTCACCAATTTTAAACGAGACCGTTTGTCCGAGTAATCCGGTCGTGCCGAGTCCGATGGTCAGCATCCCCTTCTCATCCGATACCGCACTGTTGAGGCGTGTTCCATCCTGCCGGAAGACATTGACCGGTACATCGGCTTGTCCCAGATTAACCTGATACGTATAGACTCCTTCTTTGACTTCTTTCAATGAATCAAGCGTCGCCGTCAAATAGCGTTTATGCTGATAACGCGTCGTGTCTTTCAGGACGACACCTGTTTCTGCCGTATAAGCGACGGTATAGGCCGTATTGTAAATCCGCTTTTGACTTGTCGGAATCCGGACGCCGTTTTCCTGATCGACGTCTCCCGTAAACGTAACATCTCGAAGTGCAAGCGGCTCCGTCGTTCCGTCAATTCGCGTCAGTTGGACTTCCGGCGTCAATACCGCCTTCTCTAGAAATACCGTGTCCGCTTTCGTCTGATCATCAATCGCAATCGGCTGACGCAAGTAATCCTTAAAATCGAGCAGCGTCGTTTGTCCGTTCACCCGGTACACGGCGCGTCCGTCGGTCAGGAGTTCTTGTGCCAAATGATCGGAATAGTCGACGAGTGTTGTGACTTGTCCTGTTTGCTTGTTTAAAACATACAGAGAAGTGGATTGATGATCGTCTTTAGTCTCGTCCTCTTCCGTCAATTGAATGTACAAACGGTCTGCCGCTTCATAGGCGCCGCGGACAATCTGGTCAGTCCGTTTATTCGGTAAAGCATACGTCTGATTCGTTTCGACATTCCGAATCACTGCGGTTTTGCTGAAATCAAGAATCCAGTCGCCGGTCAACGGAGAAAAGCTGTTTACTTCGACGGTCCGGACTTTTTCAAACGTCCCGTCTGTCTTCACATCGTACCAGTCGGCAATCCCATCCCGGATCAGGGAGAAACGATTTGGACTGATCCACTGAACGGACGGACTGCGTCCATCTTTTAGTGTGTCGCTGATGACGAATTCATTTCCCTGCCGCTCTACTACATGAAACGCATCCGAAATCCCACGTGCCATAAAATGATTTTGATCGAGAACCCGTAAATATTCCAGGTTGGCCGGAAGCTTTACTTCTTCCGATGTACCGGTTTTGGCGTTCATCAAATAGTACGGCTGGAAACTTTCGTCAAAATAATCGTCCTGGAACAGGAACCATGTCTTGTCCGCAGAGTCCGCCCGCAGGAACGCATACGGTGAAACGCCGCTTGGATACGGTGTCGTCTGCTTCGTTTCTAGATCATAAAACCCGATGATGGCTTGATCATTCTTTTTAATGTCGTACGGTGCTGCTTCTGTCAATGTCGTCAGTGTTAACCAGGTTCCGCAGACGACCGCGACACTTCCCATCCAATGTTTCCAGTTCATGTATGTAGAACATCCTTTCAAAATTCAGTGATTAATTCTATTTTATTCCATTTTTTCTCTTTATTCCGATGTTTTTTGATAAATCAGGTCAACGGACTTTCCACATTACAGCCGACTCAAACGTTCGTTCCCGTCCGGTTAAGGGTATAGATTATCTCACGACTACGACGAACGTTAGGAGCAAATGATGATTGGACTCGGCTACGCTTTTTACTTATTACTGGGCACGTTAAAATTCGTGCTGTTCAGCTTTTATACCGATACAGCTTTCCCGGTTGACCTATTTTTCATGAACCTCGGCGGCATGCTGCTGTTATCAAGTTGGACTTTATTGATTGAATGGAAAAAACGCCGTTGGATTTGGCTTGGTCTGTTGATCGCCCACAGCCTGTTGCTGATTTCCGACATGTGGTATTACCGCTATTTTAACGATTTCCTGTCCGTCTCCCTGATGTCACAGATGATGCAGATGGGTGATGTCAGCAGCGGATTTGCCGCTTTGATCCTGCCGAAGGACTTTTTACTGTTTGCGGACAGCCTGATTTTCCTCGGATTTTTATTCTTTATGCGACATCGGACGTTTTCTATCGCGAAAAAGACACGCCGCAAGACAGCCGGACTGACTTTTCTCACCGGTGCCGTTCTGTTTGCCGTCCCCCTCTCGTACAGCATCGTCAAAGAAGACCAGCATCTCAGCCGGTCCGTATCCGATATGCGTGACTATTACCAGCTCGGGTTTTGGGGATACCACGGAGTCGACCTGGTTCGAGGCATTCAAAGTGCACTTGGTTCAACAGACGGTTTGACGAAGGCCGAACAACAGCAAGTCGATAAAAATACGACTTCCGGCACGAGTGGTGCTGCGAAGAAACCGAACATCATTTTGGTGCAGCTCGAATCATTCCAGGCTTCCGTCATCGATCAACAGATCAACGGTCAGACCTTAACACCGAACTTAAACAAATTGAAAAAAGAATCGCTGTATTTCCCGTCGTTTTATCATCAGACACACGAAGGGCGGACCTCGGACGCCGAATTCATTACGAACACGTCGCTTTATCCGTTGAAATCCGGTTCCGTCTACACCCGGTTCCCGGATAACGAGTTTGACGCGCTGCCGGATCTGTTGCGTACGAACGGGTATGACACGGCTGCCATGCATGCCTATGAAAAAGGCTTTTGGAACCGCGATCAAGTCTATCAAAATATCGGCTTCAAACATTTTTTCAGCCAGGATGATTATCCGAAACAAAAGAAAATCGGTATGGCATTAAATGATAAACAATTTTTCCAAAAATCGATTGAACACATGGAAACGTTAAAAGAACCGTACTTTTCCTTCCTCGTCGCTTTGACGAGTCACACGCCATATGAAATTCCGAAGGACGAACAGCAACTGGATTTGTCGAGTTACAAGGATCCGATGCTGAAACGGTATTATCAAACGATCCGTTATGTCGACGGGGCCGTCGGACAGATGGTCAAGGAATTGAAGAAAAAAGACATGTGGGATGACACACTCGTCATCTTTTACGGTGACCATGACAGCGGTCTGACGAACAAAGACGGGGAGATGCAGCAAAAAGCGCAAATCGACAATGCCGTCGATGCTTTTGAACTCGACCGCCGCGTACCGCTGTTCATCAAAAAACCGAATCAGGACACGGGTGAAACAATTCAAGAAAACGGCGGGCAAATCGATATTGCCCCGACGATCGTCGATTTACTCAATCTCGATGCCCCGTATATGGCAGGACACTCGTTACTCGATGACGAACCAAACCTAACAGCGTTTCGCGACGGTTCATTCCGCTATAAAGGTTACTATTACCAAGCGAAGCTGACCGGGAAAGCGGGCAACGGCACGTGTTATGACGTCTCGACAAAAGAAGCGGTCGCGCGCGACATGTGCCGACCGCAGACGAAACAGGTCCGAAACGATTTGCGTCTGTCGGACGCGATCATTGAAAAGAACGGGTTGAAGTAAAAAAGACGAAGCCGGACTTTAATCCGGTTTCGTCTTTTTTTGATTGTTGATGCATCTCGATTATGCCAATCACCTGTTACCTTCGAGATGCTCCTGCAACCACTGCTGCTCGTCGTCAAACAGGACATCCCATTTTTTTGTGACGATCCAGTCAAATAACACCGGAATCGTCTTATCCGATTGTCGATAGCGATGCAAAAAACGCAGTGCAACTAAGGCATCATCACTTTGAATCTGCCGCTGCCGCTTCAACATCGTCTTCAGCCGTTTGATGACCGGTTGAATAGCAGATGCATCTCCGTGTTTCGCAATTCCGAGCAAGGCGTATGCTTTGACGTCGACCGACCGATCCTCCAAACCTTTTATAAACAGTGGCAGGAACGAGTCGTCTCCGAGTTCACTTAGCGCATGGAGTACCGAGTGCCGGACATCACCTGTCGGATGATCGAGGAGCGGTAACAGATACGGAATCACCCGCTCCGTTCCGACGGTTGCCAACACAAAATTCGCACTCATGATCTCAAACGAATCGGTGGAAGTCATAATAAATCGAATTAACGCATCTTCTGCTAAAGCCCCCCGACAGGAGCCGAGTGCATCAATCGCCGAATTTCGAATAGCCGAACGGGAATCCTCCACATACCGGATGATAGCCGTCGCATCGTTCACCCGTTCCTGGTTCGCCAGTTCATCAAGGATACTGGTAATCAGTGTCGGCTTCGTCTCCTGCGCCAGCCGTTCTAATAATAAATCAGCAACACGGACGTCACCTGTGTTCATTCCAATCGTCCCAAGCATAAAGTAGAAATACCGTTTCATTTCCAGTCGCTTCGTCTGTTCAAGCAGGTCCATTAACACAGGAAGCATTTGAACATCCTGAAAGCGACGTGCCGTTTCATACGCCAAATCAGACGGCGACCCTTCACTCGTGGAATAACCCCGTTCTTCATCGTACACATACTCATCGATTGACATCTGTTCCGCTAATGCGATTAATTCATCTTTGTTCATCGGATGTTCCTTCAGTTTCGGGAAAAATTTTGTACCAGTATAGTGTCAGATCAATATGAGGATTAGCTGACTGTTTCAGTGTATCCACTCCGCCGAGGACAAACCCTTCTTTGACGTAAAAACGGCAGGCAATCAGATTATCATTTTGCGCTTCAAGCGACAAGCCGATCAACGATTGTTCCTTCGCCCAGGTTTCAGCTGCTTCAAGCAGCAAGTGACCGAC
Source organism: Exiguobacterium sp. s145 (assembly GCF_018618835.1). Taxonomy (NCBI): domain Bacteria; kingdom Bacillati; phylum Bacillota; class Bacilli; order Caryophanales; genus Exiguobacterium; species Exiguobacterium sp. s145. The sequence continues at coordinate 106,492 of NZ_JACSMV010000004.1, forward strand.
ACCGCTTTTCCGGAACTCCTTTTTGACGGCGATGTTTTCAATATAGGCAAACCGGTTCCAGTCTTTAACGAGGCGGATCTGTCCAATGCACGCGTCTTCATAGAAGGCCAACAAGACGATTTTTTCATTGCTGTCGATATAAGCAGACCAATCCAGTTTGTCATCCGGAAAACGGATTTCAGAGGGAGTATCATATAACTCTTCTTCGTAGGACCAGACGCCGTTCGAAAAACTTGGGCGAATCTTTCCGATGATTGAAAATGGATCGTTTGCATCGTTAACAAACTTTATCGAGTATTTCTTTAAAGAATTAATTTTGATTTCATTATTTCTTCTCATAATTTTCACCTTCTCGTTTTAGAATGAAATTTCATTTTTAAGAATCTATGATTTCAAAAGATTGAGCACCATTAAAATATGTCATAATAATGATAAGATAAAAAAAGAATGGAGAGAATTGAAATGGCGAAAATACCAGCAAAACCAGTCTTAGACTTGTTGAAAAAAACAGCTCCTCCAGCAGCAAAATTTCTCAAGGAGAATTGGGGAAGTGTAGCAGCACTTGCTCCTTCTGCCATACAAGAAATAAATAAACTACATACTAACAATAAAGAAAAAAATAAAATAAAAATGCATCATCGAAAAAACCAACATAATCGATATAAGAAAGAAATTCTGCCACGATTAAATATCATGAAGCGCAAAGAACTTATAAGCGCAAAACTTGAAATCGAGCAATATATTCAGCAAATTAATAATGAGAGTCAAAATGAATCTAAAGTAAAAAATGTTGTACACTCTAAAAGATCGAAAAATTGGAACGAAATTCTCATCCAAGTTATTGATAAGATGAAATCTAGAGACTATGAAGAATACTTATTAATTTTTAATAATCCTAGTTATAAAAGTATTTACTTTGAAGATTATGATTTCATTATTGATCATTTCAAGAACTTAATTTCTACATCAAATATTGAAGAGTTATCTAACTTCATTACAAGCCATACAGGAAAGAACAATAATGAAGTACAAAAAGATTTTTATTTTACTACTTTAAGTTAAATCTTAATCTCGAACACAGTAATTAATAGAGAACAAAAATAGGATTCTCGAACTTAACTCAAGCATTTGATTCGGGAATCCTTTTAAAAATCCAGCCTCAGAATTTCATACGGAAGACGACTCTCCAATGAATTTTCGTATAACGTTTCTGTGTAAGATCAAATACTGTCAATGAGACAGGGAGAACTTTCTAATAATCGGAAAAGATTCGTGGACTACGTTAAAGATAGCTATAAACTGATCTTTTAATAACTGAATCACGATTTCTTTAGTTTCTCCGTTTCAATCACACTTCACTATGTAATCTTTAAAATAATACTTCACGTAAAAATATTAAAGATTTCTTATGAATTACAAAATTAATTCGAATGATCCTCACTCAAGTATGCTTTAACCATCGACAAACATTCTTCAATTGAATAATCTCCTTCAATTCTCAATATCGGACAAGATAATCCAGCCATCCACTTTTCGTGCAAAACTTTACTTCTAACTTCCACACCAGCATTGTCATATAGAGCAGCCCATTCCAAAAAGGCTTGTGATTGTTCATATTTGCTACCACCGGGTAATACTTTTTCCCCATACCGATTTATTTCCCGTTGCTGTAGTCTTTCAAGTCTTATTTCTAGTGGAACCCATAAGAAAATAACGAGATCAAAATAAGACTCTAAGCATTCTCCCCACTTTACAACTGCTCCAGATAAAACCCATTGTTTGGAACACGACAAGTCATTTTTCAGCATTTCTATTCTGTCAGGTATGGAACGTTGTTTAGTAAACTTAGATATCTAAAAATAATCATCTGTATCTAAAGAATTATGTGGAAGAACTTCTGCTAAAGCTTTGCCCAGTGTGGATGTTCCGGATCCCGAAGCACCCATTATATGAATCCTATTCTTCATTCTTCATCCCCCTTAAAGCGTTGCCGTTTATTAGATTTTAATTATATAGTTTTCCTGATTTACAATTGCATTTTCTGAAAAATATTTACTATTCTTTTTAAAGAATTCAAAAAATATTCTTTCATACTCAATAGAAATTATCATGCATAAGATAAACTGCGAAAGAAGTTTTGTACTAACAGAGTAAAAAAGAAGACCCTCTATAAGTTCAAAGAACTTACAAAGGGTCTCCCCGAAAGTTAATTATAAAATGGCGTTTCCTAATACAGTACAACTACAAACCTATACTAATCAGCGCCATTTTATAGCTAGATTACATCATTCCGCCCATTCCACCCATGCCGCCCATATCAGGCATTGCAGGTGCACCGGCTGGTTCCGGTTTGTCGGCGATGACGGCTTCTGTCGTTAGGAACATCGCTGAAACAGATGCTGCGTTTTGAAGTGCTGAACGCGTGACTTTCGCCGGATCGACGATTCCTGTTTCGATCATGTCGACGTACTCGTCCGTTGCTGCGTTGTAACCCATGCCTTGCGCTTCATGTTTGAGACGCTCGACGATGACTGAACCTTCTTGACCGGCGTTTTCCGCGATTTGACGGAGCGGTGCTTCGAGGGCACGAAGGACGATGTTGACACCTGTCGCTTCGTCACCAGTCGTGACGGCAAGAATCGATTCAACGGCTTTCGTGACGTGGATGAAGGCTGTTCCTCCACCGGCAACGATTCCTTCTTCGACGGCTGCACGTGTCGCGTTGAGTGCATCTTCAATCCGGAGTTTCCGTTCTTTCAGTTCCGTTTCCGTTGCTGCCCCAACTTTGACGACAGCTACGCCGCCTGCGAGTTTTGCAAGACGCTCTTGCAGTTTTTCACGATCGAAGTCGCTTGACGTTTCTTCGATTTGCGAACGGATCGCTCCGACACGCGCTGTGATTGAATCACTGTGTCCGTTTCCTTCGACAATTGTCGTGTTGTCTTTTGAAACGACGACTTTCGACGCACGGCCGAGTTGTGTGATTTGTGTTTCTTTCAGATCAAGACCAAGCTCTTCCGTGATCAGTTCTGCGCCTGTCACGATCGAGATGTCTTCGAGCATCGCTTTACGACGGTCTCCGAAACCTGGTGCTTTGACGGCAACCGCATTGAATGTTCCACGGAGTTTGTTGACGACGAGTGTCGCAAGTGCTTCGCCTTCGACGTCTTCCGCGATGATCAAGAGCGGTTTATTTTGTTGAACGACTTGCTCAAGGACCGGCAGGATTTCCTGGATGTTCGAAATCTTTTTATCCGTGATCAGGATGTACGGGTTCTCAAGGACCGCTTCCATCTTGTCGGAATCCGTGATCATGTACGGTGACGCATACCCACGGTCGAACTGCATTCCTTCGACGACATCGAGTTCCGTCGTGAAGCCGCGTGATTCTTCGATTGTGATGACGCCGTCCTGACCGACACGTTCCATTGCTTCCGCGATCAATTGACCGACTTCTTCGTCAGCTGCTGAAATCGCCGCTACTTGAGCGATTGCTTCTTTGCCTTCGATTGGTTTTGCAATAGCGTGGAGTTCTTCGACTGCACGACGAACTGCTTTTTCGATTCCTTTACGGATGACCATCGGGTTTGCGCCCGCTGTGACGTTTTTAAGTCCTTCACGGATCATCGCTTGTGCGAGGACTGTCGCTGTTGTCGTACCATCCCCTGCGATTTCGTTCGTTTTCGACGCGACTTCTGCGACGAGCTTCGCACCCATGTTTTCGAAGTGATCTTCGAGTTCGATTTCTTTTGCAATCGTCACACCGTCATTCGTGATGAGTGGTGAACCGAATTTACGTTCGAGAACGACGTTACGTCCTTTTGGTCCGATTGTCACTTTGACTGCGTCCGCTAATGCGTCTACTCCGCGAAGCATCGCCCGGCGTGCTTCTTCACTGAATAAGATATCTTTTGCCATGACTGAAATCCCCCTTTGATTAGTTTGCTACTGCTAAAATATCGCTTTCGCGTAAAATTAAGTATTCGTTGCCATCGACTTTGACTTCTGACCCTGCGTATTGCGCATAGATGACATGGTCCCCGACATTCACTTCAAGTGGTACACGGACACCTTGTTCCGTCACACGGCCTGTACCGACAGCGACGACTTTACCCTCTTGCGGCTTTTCTTTCGCTGACCCAGGAAGAACGATTCCTCCGAGTGTTGTTTCTTCTTTTTTAACGACTTCGATCACGATGCGATCACCAAGTGGTTTTAACATGCGAAACATCCTCCTTGAACATGACTGTTTTTTAGCACTCACTTAATTGGAGTGCTAACATATTTTTATCTTAAACGGTTTTCAGTTGGAATTCAAGCCCGAACCCTTATGCGTTTTCCCGAAATCGCCATCTTTGAACCATCACCATTCGTGCGCCCGGTCGGTTTGTTTGTTACAATCGGGACAGTACCTTCATTAAAGGAGTTGTGTCCCGAACAATGAAAAATTCCGTCAATCTGCCGTTTAACATGGCTGAGAAGTGGCATATCCGTCACGTCATTCCGATCGTGATTTATTTAATCGTGCAACTTGTCCCGGCAACCTTCCCAAGTTTCCTCTCCAAAAGTCAGATTCCGAGCGTTCTCGGCTGGTGGCTCGCGATTGGTTTTACTGTAGCCGTCATCGTTTCCTTCTATTGTTTGCGTCCCGATTGGCAGAAGTGGAAAGCTGAAGGCAATCAGACTGATACGATGGATACGTTAAAGTGGATCGGGATCGGAATCGTCTTGTTGTATGTCTCGCTGATCAGTGTCAATCTGGTGGATGCTTGGCTATCCGGTGGTATCGAGAACATCGCGAAATCACAGAATACGGATGAAATCATGAAAGCCATCCAGGTCATTCCGATTCTTCAAGTCATGGTCGTCCTGCTTGGTCCGATCATGGAAGAGTTTTTATTCCGCCATATCATGTTCGGAAATTTGTCGACCAAACTGAACTTCATCTTCAGCTTCGTTCTCAGCGGTGTCATCTTCGGTTTGATTCACGGAGATAATAAATTTTTGATTTACGTCGCGATGAGCTTCGTTTTCTCGCTCGTCTTCGTCAAGACCCGCCGCATCATCGCACCGATTGCCATTCACGTCTTTAATAACGGCATCGTCGTGCTTGCCCTCTACGCAACGACTTAATTAACGAAAGGTAGTGTTTTCATGCGACAAGGTTCAAACTTCATGGCATTGTTTTATGCCATCTTCGGTATTCTGTTCATGTACCTCGCTTATACCAACTCGATTGAGGCCGGAACAGTCTTTAACTTCTGGACGATTCTCTTAACACTGTTCGCAGCCGTCGACTTTTATCGTCTTTACCTCATCTTCCGCTTCCGGATGGCAGCCAAGAAGATGATCAAAAAAGAACAGGAAAAGAAAGACGACAAGAAATAATGCAAAATGAGATCGCCGAATTTACTCGGTGATCTCATTTTTTATTAGCGGCTATGATTTCGAAGAGTAGGTGTCGTATGTTCACCACCCGACTTCTGCGGGAAAAGGAAGCTCCGCTTCCGTCAGGAACAGGCAAGCCGCTGTCGTCAGAGAAAAACGGGCGTGACAAACAGGACACCACAGGAATACAAAAAAGACCAGATGACGATTCATCTGGTCTGCTGTCATATTATGCACTCTTGATTTGATCCTGCTTACCTTCCGTCGACATGAATTCGTCGAGCTGGTCGGAATCCAGAACACCTTCCCACTTCGCAATGACGAGTGAAGCGAGCGTGTTTCCTGTTACGTTAACGACAGACCGCATCATGTCCATGATCCGGTCAATCCCGGCGATGAAGGCAAGTCCTTCTGCCGGAATACCGACTGTCCCGAGTGTCGCGAGTAATACTACGAACGAAACGCCCGGTACAGCAGCCATCCCTTTTGATGTCAACATCAGAACGAAGACAAGCGTCAACTGCGTACCGATTGATAAATCAATATTGTACATCTGTGCGATGAACAACGCCGCCAGAGCTTGATACAGTGCTGATCCATCAAGGTTAAACGAGTAACCCGTCGGAACAACGAAACTGACAATCGACTTTGGAACACCCATTTTTTCGAGTTTTTCCATGACACGTGGTAACACCGTTTCCGACGATGCCGTCGAATACGTCAAGAGCAATTCATCTTTGAAAACACGGACAAAATCCGAAACACGAATCCCGACCCATTTCATGATCGATCCGAAGACGATGACCATGAAAAGAAGTGCTGTGACATACAATGTTCCAATCAATTTAAAGAGCGATCCGAGTGATTCGATTCCGAACGTCGAGACCGTAACACCAATCAAAGCGAAGACACCGATCGGAGCGAACTTCATGACGATGTTAACCAGATTGAACATCGCTGCTGCGACCCCTTCGAAGAAGCGGACGACCGGTAAGCCCTTTTCACCCGCGAATCCGACACCGAGTCCGAACAGAACGGAGAAGAAGATGATGGCCAGCATATCGCCACGCACCATCGCGTCCAAGATGTTCGTCGGCACGATGCTGACGATTTTCTCGACAAGACCTTGATCTTTCGTTGTTTCTTCTGTTGCGACGTACGTCGAGATATCCGTCTTTTCGAGTGTCGCCATGTTGATGCCGGCTCCCGGCTCAACAAGGTTTGCTGCAAATAATCCGGTAAAGATGGCAATCATCGTGACGATCGTAAAGTAACCAAGCGTCTTTGCGCCAAGGCGTCCGAGACTTTTTGGACTTCCGACTGACGAGACACCGAGAACGATGGTTGTAAAGACAATTGGGACGACGATCATTTTCATCATCCGGATAAAAATATCACCGATTGGCTTCAGCCACTCCGCGACATGTGGATTCCCGTAAAAGATACCACCGACGGTAATCCCGAGAATCAATCCGATTAAAATCTGCCAAGCCAAACCAAGTGGCTTACGTTTCGTTACTGCCATAATTTTCCTCCTTAATTTCACACATTTAAAAACACATAAGAGCATTTTGTCCTAAATACAGACCGTTGTCAAACCGTTCTGTTATAGTACAATACAAACAAAGAGACAGCTTCCGTTTAAAAAACAGAAGCCGTCTCTTTGCTATTTCGTTATTTTCAACGGTTTTGATTGACCATTTCCTGAATCAATTCCCGGTTTCGTTTTTTAAAGACTTCATTATGGGACGAAACCATCGCGACTTTTGGTGCCTCCGGTTCAATATATTTTTTCGCCCGGTTGACGGCGTTCGCCGCATCCTGAAAAGCACCTGAGATGAGATGGACTTTTCCTTCATGCGACAGGATATCTCCTGCCGCGTAGAGACCAGGTACACTCGATTCACTTGATGCTGTTCCAGCGATATAAAAATCATCAACCTGTTGTAAATCGAGATCACAGTTCGCCAGCAGCTCGGCATCCTGCTCATAACCGTGGTTGATGATGACTTCATCAATTTCAAGCGCCACCGTTTCGTTCGTCGTGCAATCGATCAGTTCGACCGAGGCAATCCGGTGGTGGTCGTCGCTCGCAATCAGCTTATGGATTGTCGTGTTTAATAGACAAACGGCGGAGCTGTTCACAAGCTGTTCGACCTGGGCTTCATGCCCTGTGAAGCAGTCTTTCCGGTACGTGACATAAACTTTTTTCGCGACAGGTTCCAGTTCATTCGCCCAGTCGATGGCCGAGTTACCGCCGCCGGAAATGATGACCGTCTTATCCTTAAACCGTTCAATTGATTTGACGGTGTAGTTTAAGTTCGACACCTCATACCGTTCCGCACCCTCGATCTTTAGTTTCTGCGGATTGAGGATTCCGCCGCCAACGGCAACGATGACTGTTTTCGAATAGTGAATCATCCCAGATTCTGCTTCAAGGACGAAGTTGCCAAAAACATCCTTCGTGATGGAAATGATTTTTTCGTTTAAATGAACGGTCGGATTGAACGTCAAGCCTTGTTCGACCAGCTGTTCCATAAGCTTTGCACCGGTAATAGGTGGCTGACCCCCGACGTCCCAAATCATCTTTTCCGGATAGACGTGAATCTTTCCACCCAGTTCTGCCTGATATTCGATCAATTTCGTCTTCATTCCGCGTAGTCCACTATAGAAAGTAGAGTATAACCCGGCCGGGCCTCCACCAATTACCGTTACATCGAACAATTCCTGCTGCTCCATCTTACTCACTCCTCGCTCTCCAACACGACTGATTATCATTCTCATTCCCAATGATAACGTGAACATCTCTTGAAGACAAGAAAAAATGTTGACAGCGTTTTTATGAAACTGTTATGGTTAGGTGGACGATAGTGATAATCATTATCAATGATAACAGCTTTAAACGAGAAGGAGCCTCTGTCTATGGTACGTCTAGCAACAGAAGAAATCAGTATTGGTTACGGAGATCGTACCATCGTCAAGGAATTGACGGTTCAGATTCCTGATCGAAAAATCACGACGATCATCGGTGCGAACGGATGCGGCAAATCGACTTTACTGAAGGCGATGACCCGGATCATTCCCCATCAATCGGGACGCGCGTTACTTGATGGTCTCGATATTGCCAAGGAAAGTACAAAACTGCTTGCCCGAAAAATGGCTATCCTGCCCCAGACACCGGAAAGCGCAAGTGGTCTGACGGTCGCAGAGCTTGTCTCATACGGTCGCTTTCCCTATCAGAAAGGATTCGGACGTCTGACGAAACATGATTACGAAATCATCGACTGGGCACTCGAAGCAACCGACACGATAGCATTCAAACATCGTCCGGTCGACGCTTTATCCGGTGGTCAACGGCAACGGGTCTGGATTGCGATGGCCCTTGCGCAGGAAACGGACATCATCTTCCTCGATGAACCGACGACCTACCTCGATCTCGCCCACCAACTCGAAGTTCTGGAGTTACTCGAACAACTCAACCGGACAGAAGGTCGGACGATCGTGATGGTGTTACACGATTTAAATCAAGCGGCACGTTTCGCCGATTACATCATCGCCATGAAACACGGCGAAGTCGTCAAAGCCGGAACGTGTGAGGAAGTCATCTCAAAAGACGTCCTCAAAGATGTATTCCATATCGATGCCGAAATCGGTCGTGATCCGCGCACGAATAAACCGATGTGTGTCACCTACAACTTAATTAAGGGAGACTGAATCATGAAAAAGCTTTTATTACCGGTTCTTTTATTGTTAACGCTTGTGATTGCCGCTTGTGGCAACACGGAGAAAAAAGAAGAGACCTCGTCTGCTGATACAAAAAAAGAAACGATTACCTATAAATCCGAAAAAGGTGACGTCGAAGTCCCGGCTGATCCAAAACGTGTCGTCGTCCTGGCTGGTTTCGCCGGCAACGTCATGGCACTCGACGTACCGCTCGTCGGTGTCGACTCGTGGTCAAAATCAAATCCGAAATTTGACCTGAAAGACGTCCAAGAAATCTCAGAAGAAAACGTCGAAAAAGTCATCGAACTCGAGCCGGATCTCATCATCGGATACGATACGACAAAAAACATCGATAAGTTCAAAGAAATCGCACCAACTGTCACGTACACATACGGCAAAGTCGACTACTTGACGCAACACATCGAAATCGGTAAATTGCTCAACAAAGAACAAGAAGCACGCGACTGGGTCAAAGACTTCAAAACACGTGCAGCAGACGCTGGAACAGAAATCAAAGCTAAAATCGGTGAAGATGCGACAGTTTCTGTCATCGAAAGCTTCGACAAACAACTCTACGTCTTCGGCGACAACTGGGGCCGCGGCACAGAAATCCTCTACCAAGAGATGAAATTGAAAATGCCGAAAAAAGTCACAGAGATGGCGTTAAAAGATGGCTACTACGCGTTATCACCGGAAGTCTTACCTGAATATGCAGGCGATTACCTGATCTTCAGCAAGACAGCAGAAGCGGATAACTCGTTCACAGAAACGGACACATACAAAAATATCCCTGCCGTTAAGAACAAGCAAGTCTACGAAGTGGATTCAAAAGAATTTTACTTCAACGATCCACTCACATTGGAACGTCAACTGGAGTTCTTCAAGAAAAGTTTCCTTGGCGCGTAACGTATACTAAAGGAGGGAGCCTCAATGCTCCCTCCTTTTTTGGATTCATACAAACTGGAGGCGATACCTGTGTCATCCGCTCGACTACCCTTTGGATTAAAAATTTCATTCGGACTGGTCCTCTTCGTCGTCATGTTTTGGATTTCGATGACGTTTGGTGCTGCTGATACGTCAATCCGTGAAGTCTGGAACGCCTTGACGTTTGGTCCGCTCAACGATAAAGCCAAAATCATTCAAGAAATTCGTCTCCCCCGGGAACTCGCCGCGATTCTCGTCGGTGCGGCACTCGGCGTCTCGGGTGCCATCATGCAGGCGATGACACGTAATCCTCTGGCGGATCCCGGTCTGCTCGGTCTAACAGCCGGTGCCAATGCGGCGCTTGCCTTAGCAATCGTCTTCATTCCCGGCATCAACTATTACGGCATCATGCTCGCCTGCTTCATCGGTGCTGCCCTCGGTGCGGCACTCGTTTTCGGAATCGGTGCTTCCCGTCAAGGCGGCTTCTCCCCGCTCCGGATCGTCCTCGCCGGATCGGCGATTTCCGCCTTCTTGTACGCGATTGCGGAAGGAATCGGGATCTACTTTAAAATTGCCCAGGACGTCTCTCAGTGGACGTCAGGCGGACTCGTCGGCACGACGTGGGGACAACTGCAAGCGATCACGCCGGTCATCGTCATCGGGACGGTGATTGCGATGATTTTCTCACGTCAGTTGACGATTCTCAGTCTGTCGGAAGAAGTCGCACTTGGTCTTGGTCAGAACATCACCCGGATCAAAGCTGTCTTGTACGTCGTCGTCATCCTGCTTGCCGGTGCTGCCGTCGCCTTAGTCGGCAACATGGCGTTCATCGGGCTGATGATTCCGCATATCGTCCGTGCGATCGTCGGGACCGATTACCGTTACATCCTGCCGATGACGGCTGTATTCGGAGCAACGTTCATGCTGCTTGCCGATACGATCGGTCGGACGCTGTTTGCACCGTACGAGACACCGGTCGTCGCAATCGTCTCGATGCTCGGTTTACCGTTCTTCTTATTGATTGTCCGTAAAGGAGGTCACGCATTCTCATGATGGAAACTCGTTTACGTCGCCGTCAACGCTTGATCTTTTTCATTTTAAGTGTGTTATTGCTCGGCACGATCGTTATAAGTATCGGTCTTGGTCCGGCATCCGTCTCATATGACCGTCTGTTGCCAACGTTATTCGGTCAAGGGACGTTCAAAGAAGATTTTGTTCTGTTCTCGCTCCGTCTGCCACGAATTATCATTACATTACTTGCGGGAATGGCGCTCGCCTTGTCCGGTTCGATTTTGCAAGGTATCACTCGGAATGAACTGGCCGATCCCGGCATTATCGGGATTAATACAGGAGCCGGTGTCGCGGTGGCGATTTTCTTCCTCTATTTCCCGGTTGATGTCGGCTCATTTATCTACGGATTACCGGTTGCTGCCTTCTTAGGTGCTTTAGTGACGGCCGTAGCCATTTACGCGCTTTCTTACGACCGGAATCGCGGCTTGCAACCGATCCGCCTGATTTTGACCGGCGTCGGCTTCTCGATGGCTTTATCCGGTATCATGGTCATCTTGATCTCATCGACGAAACGTGAGAAAGTCGACTTCATCGCCAAATGGCTCGCCGGTAACATCTGGGGGACGGACTGGACATTCGTCTACGCCTTGCTGCCCTGGCTGATCGTCTTGATTCCGTTTACGCTGTATAAAGCCAATAAACTCAATCTGCTCGCTTTAAACGAACCGGTCGCGATTGGTGTCGGGGTCGCGATTGAGAAGGAACGGATTCAACTGTTGCTGACAGCAGTCGCACTCGCGGCATCCGCTGTCTCCGTCACCGGCGGGATTTCCTTCATCGGCTTGATGGCACCGCATATCGCCCGTGCCCTCGTCGGTCCACGTCATCAATGGTTCTTGCCGATTGCGCTGTTGATCGGCGGCTGGTTGCTCGTCTTGGCCGATACGATCGGACGAAACATCGCTGATCCGGAAGGTGTTCCGGCCGGTATCGTCGTCGCACTGATTGGTGCACCGTACTTTATTTATCTGCTTCTGAAAAAGTAAGAAAACTGATCAACCAACAAGAAATGATTTCTTGTTTCACTCGCTTTCCTCAGGCGAGACACAAGCCAGTTTTCCTGTCCATTTGGACAGGAAAACTGGTCTTGTTTGTCTCTGACAGCGCAAGTTGCCTTGCGCTTCTTCCTGCAGGAGTCTCGTAAATCAAATCATTTCTAAAAAAACAACAGCGGCGAGAGGAAGTTAAACTTCCTCTCGCCGCTGTTGTTTTTTACGTATCGGTTCATCATTATTTAATATTTTACGCGTCGCGCTTCCCTTTCTGCTTCAATCAGCTCGCGTTCTGACAGATGCGTTGGATCCAGTCGTTTGATCCGCGAATCGACGAGACGATCAAGTGACAAGACGGACAGTAAAAAGACAAGAATCGGTCCGATCAGCGTTGGTCGCGACACATACGGAATCAAGAACTGGGACGCCACGACAAGCAGCAACTCGCTAATCGTAATGACGATGTACGGCAAGGCGAGATGATCCCAGACTTCCATCCGGTCAAATCGTTTCGTGAAGTAACGGTACTTCAACAAGCGGACGGTCCATTGGTAGCCGAGGACCGGAAGCAGTAAAAAGTAATGCATGGAGGCTTCGGAAAAATTTAAATCATCTGCCAGAAACAAAAAGATCACCAAGACGAGTAGAAAAAATACCGTTTGGACACGCCGGGCACGTTTCGTGAAGCGCAGATAGTCTTGTGTTCGTTGCCGTTGAATATTATTCATTTCCTAATCTCCTCTCACCACATTAGCTTCCCGGTTTACGGTACCGTTCGACTTCCCGCATCGTCACAAAGGCCGGATCGAGTTGTTTGGCTAGCGTGTTTAACCGCGAGACATATACTGTAATCGCAAACACCCAGAACAGAATCAGGGCGAACGCAACACCTGAATACTGGGGAAAGATCATTCCTGCATAGAATAAAATGATAGGGACAAGATACCCGAGCATCGAGGCGCGACCGACTTTCAAAACGGTCTGTTGATACAACTCAGCCGGCAGACGTTCTTTTAAAATCCGCAGACGCATGATTTCCCGGACGATACCGCCTAAACAAAGGATGGTAATCGTAAACGACGTAAACAGTCCCGTTTCCCAAAAACCCGGAATGAACCAGCCAATCACTGCGAGGATCAAAACCGGAACCGGTGTCAGATGTTGAAGTTTTTTGAGCGGCGGTCCCAGCAGATTTAATCGTGTATTTTTTTCAAGCAATGTATTCATCCTGTTTGTCTCCCGTTTCATATATTTTTGTATACTTCCTGATCACTGACAAAATCCGAATCATCGCGTCGCATACGGGTTTTAAACCATCGTTCCGACACTAAGTAAATCGGGATTAAAATCAGAAGAATTAATCCCCACGTCTGCCAAAACGCTTGATTCCCCGTCAGTATCAAAAGGATGGCAAACGTAACAGTTAACACAACGTTTTGGATAAGCCAAAACCGCCAGTAGCTCGTTGCCCGTTCTTCCCCGATATACGATTCAAGAATCTGGCGTTTTTTGACTTGATAACGCAGATTGGATCCAAGGAAAGCAACCGGAAACAACAGCGCCAGTAGAACCGAATCAAACAATGTCATTAAAATCCCGATCCCCATCAAAAGTAGAACTGTCCATAACCACTTCGTTCCTAACAGGTCTTTCTCCATGTAAGCCAGCGTCAATTCATGTAACCGTTCGTTCCGTGCCGTACGCATGATGTTCTCTCCTTTAGCTGTCATTCTTCCAAGTACTTCACGTGCTTATGCACTTCCTGATCACTGACGAAGTCGGGATCGCCTGACCGGGCCATTTTTTTAAACAACCAATCGGTCACAAAATAAATCGGAGCGAGAATCAGGATGACCCAAAACGTCATTTTCCATAAGGACAGATCACTCGTTTCGAGTATCACCATGAGCAATGAGCCATATAACACAATCTGAATGCCGAGCCACAGCATCGATTGTGTCATAACCTGGTCTTTTGAGAGATACCGTTCTAAAATCCTGCGTTTTTCCAGCTGAAACGGAAGATCAAAAATCAGATAAACAAGCGGCAACAGACCCAAATAAAGGGCGGAATCCATCGTTTCCGAAAAAATGCCGAGCGTCGCCGCCACGGCAGCCATCAGCCAGCCGTTTTTTTGAAGCTGACTCTTGTCGATATAGGCAAGTGTCAGTTCATGTAACCGTTCGTCCTTTGCCGTTTGCATCTGACTTTCCTCCTTCATCCCTGCTGGATTTCTGTTTCACTGATATAAGTCGGATCAATCTGTTTGGAACGGTACGTCAAGAAACGCCGGCAAAGCCAGTAAAACGGGATGACGAAAAGACATAGTCCAAGCAAAAAGGTCGTACCTGACCGATTGGCCGTCAGAATAATCAAGGCTGCGAGCGCTCCGTACTGAAACAATCCGACGCCGACATGAAGACGGAACAGACGGTCTGCTGCTTCTTTTGAGGTGTGACGGGCAACGATTTGAAAACGGCGGCGTTGCCTCACGACATCGTATATGAAATAGAGAATCGGAATAATCAAAGCAAGGATTGGTTGTTCGAGTAGCTGGCTGGCGAATAAAAAGAGTGCCAAGACAGCCCATAATTTAGCGGTCGTCCGTTGATGCATCTGTTGATAGAGTTCTTTTAATTCCATCTGTTGTCCTGTCACAGCATTCATTCCAACACGTTCCTCCCCATCATTTCTTAATGTAATATACTTACATTTTACCAATTATGTTTCAAAAAAAAAGAAACTTCTAAAAAGAAGTTTCTAGGCCGAGACTTGGATGATTAAATAAATGACACTGTATGCCACAATGGCGAGCGGAATCATGGCGACGCCGATCAACCAACCATTCTTATCCCGAATTCCGAGATACAGAACCAGACAGCCGACGATGAAGGCAATGAGTGTAGTAAATGGATTCATAAGAGTTCCCCCTCAAGAAAAATAACCTATTCAGAAATTTCCCCTTTAGAGGACTCGATAAACCATTCGATTGTTCTAAACGCATGCACATATTTTATTCAACTAAAAAAAGTATCAAAGACCTTAAAAATCAAGGCTTTGATACTTCTTTAAAGAAGAATTACTTCATTATGGAGACTATCGGGCTCGAACCGACGACCTTTTGGCTGCCAGCCAAACGCTCTCCCAGCTGAGCTAAGCCCCCGTGTGTTTCTATAATGAGTATAACCATTGCTGTTCACTTTTTCAATATAAAATTAGACCGCTTACAAAAAAAATCTCCTTCACCTTGCGGGTAAAGGAGAATCTTCTATTATTTGTTCAACTCACGCATAAGATCCGCCTGTCGCTCCAGTTCCGCCTCCTGCTCGAGAATCAGCACTTTTTTGTACGTCCGTGCTGAGATGATGATGCTGATTTCATATAACACGAACAACGGAACAGAAATCATCAAATGCGATGTGATATCGGGCGGTGAGATCAACGCCGCAATCACGAACAGCGCAAAATATGCATACTTCCGATTCTTCCGCATGAAGAACGGCGTCACGAGTCCGAGGCGTGTCAAAAACATCGTCACGACCGGCAACTGGAACAACACACCGAACGGAATCGTCAACCGTATCAGGAAACTGAAGTAGTTCTCGACGCCGATGACCTGTTCAATCCCAAGCTCTTGCCCGAGTTCCGTCGATACTTCGAGTAAAAACGGCAACAGCCAAAAATAAGAAAACGAAATACCCGCAAGGAATAAGAAAAACGTCACGGGAATATACGTCAACGTCGCTTTTTGTTCTTGGTCGTGCAGACCGGGACGGATGAATGCCCAAAGCTGATACATCCAAAACGGGGACGCCAAGACGATTGCGATGATGAACGCAAGATTCAGATATAACATCAGTGGATCAACAACGTTAAACGCATTCAGCCCAATTCCGAGTTCCTTTAAGTCGGCCTGTAAGAAACGGACGAGCGGCCGGACGAGCGGAAAGGCTGCGATAAACATGACCACTACAATGATGAGCGACCAGATGATCCGCTTACGCAGTTCATCTAAGTGCGATGTCACACTCTGTTCTTGATCGATCGCCATGATTCACTCACTTCTCTTTCATTTCGTCCTTTTTGTCCTTATCATCTTCCATGATGCCGTTCGTTGCGCTCTTGAACTCTTTTAACGTCTGTCCGGCAGCGCGGCCGAGTTCCGGTAATTTCTTCGGTCCGAAGATGATTAAGGCGACGACACCAATCAAAGCGATGCTCCCCGGTCCAATACCAAGTGTTAACGGGATTAAGTTTTCCATTATGATTTCACTCCTTCAGCTGATTGCGAATAATGCTTCATAAAATACACGAGCGACTGCAGCTCGATTGACAAATCGATGTGATGCACCCGAACGTGGGCCGGTACATTCAACCGGGCCGGTGTAAAGTTCAAAATGCCGGTCACACCATACTCTACTAACTCATCTGCCACTGACTGGGCGAACTGAGACGGTACCGTCAAGATGGCGACGTCGACATTGTTCGCTTTGATTTGTTCTTTCATATCTGACACATGATAAATCGGAACGTCCTGCGTCGTCGTTCCGACCTTGTCCTCATCGGCGTCAAACGCGATGACGATACGAGTACTATTATTCTTTAAAAAGTTATAATTTGCAAACGCTGTTCCGAGATGTCCGACCCCGATTAAGGCGACATTCGTGACCTCGTCTTGGTTGAGTGTCTTTCGGAAAAATGTTAACAAATGTTGAACATTATAACCGTACCCTTTTTTCCCTAACGCCCCAAAGTAGGAAAAGTCACGACGGATCGTCGCGGAGTCGACTTTGACCGCTTCGCTGAGCTCTGCTGACGAGACGCGCAACTTGCCGGAGTTATAAAGACTCTGGATAAAACGATAATATAACGGCAGCCGTTTCGCCGTTGCTTGTGGTATTTTTGTGTCTGGCCCATTCATACTGCAGTTCCCCCTTCGGCCACGTTCTGACGTGGCACCCAAATCAATGCAAAGAATTCTACTCCCCTTGATTGTAAACCACTTCACATAGAGTAACAAATATTATATTCGGCAGGATTTTTCGTGATAGACTAAAGGGTGGAAGGATGGATGGATATGATTCTCTTACAAGTAAACCAACTCTCAAAATCATTCGGCGTCGAGCCGATTTTAGACAATATTAAACTCGAAGTACAGGAACGGGACCGGATTGCCCTCGTCGGACGAAATGGTGCCGGAAAATCGACACTTTTAAAAATCATCGCTGGGGAGCTGTCACATGACTCGGGCGAGATCATGAAAAGCAAGGAAGTCCGGATCGGTTATCTTGCGCAGGACAGCGGACTTGAATCAAACGAATCGATTTGGAACGAGATGCTGACTGTTTTTGAGCATCTGCAGGATCAGGAACGGGCGCTTCGCCGGATGGAAATTGAAATGGGCATGGAGCACATTTTAAATGATCCGACTGCCTATGACCGTCTCCTGAAAACATACGATCAAGCGCAACACGACTTCTCGGAAGCCGGCGGCTATCAGTTCGAAGCCAACATCCGCTCCGTCTTACACGGGATGCGCTTTTATCCGGACGATTATTCCCGACGGATTCAGACGCTTTCTGGTGGACAGCGGACCCGGCTCGCCCTCGCGAAAATGTTGCTGCAGGCACCGGAACTGCTGATTCTCGATGAGCCGACCAATCACCTGGACATCGATACACTGTCCTGGCTTGAAAGTTACTTGTCCGGTTACCGCGGCGCTGTCCTGATCGTTTCCCATGACCGGTATTTCCTCGACCAAGTCGTCAACGTCGTCTATGAATTGTCCCGGAACGTCTCCCGGAAGTTTACCGGTAATTATACAAAGTATCTCGAACAAAAAGCGGCACTCTACGAACAGGAAATGAAACAGTTCGAACAGCAGCAGGAAGATATCGCGAAGATGCAGGATTTCATCCAGCGCAACATCGCCCGGGCAACGACAACGAAACGGGCGCAAAGCGTCCGCAAGCGCCTCGAAAAGGTCGACCGGATCGACCGGCCGGACGGTGACGAACGCAGTACGGTCCTGTCGTTCCCAATCGAAAAGCAGAGCGGCAATGATGTGCTGCAGGTCAACCAACTCGCGGTCGGCTACGAAGAAGCCGTCTCGAAAAACATTACCTTCCGCCTGCAACGTGCGGAGTCCCTTGCGCTTGTCGGACCAAACGGAATCGGCAAGTCGACACTGCTGAAAGTGCTCGTCGGCCGTCTGAAACCGTTATTCGGAGAGTACCGGTTCGGAACCGGCGTCTCAATCGGTTACTACGATCAGGAGCAGGCGGAACTCAATGACCGTAACCGGGTCATTGATGAAATCTGGAACGAATGGCCGTTGATGCGCGAACAGGAAGTCCGGTCCGTGCTTGGTCAGTTCCTCTTCAGCGGTGATGATGTCTTCAAACTCGTCCATGAATTATCGGGCGGGGAACGAGGACGTCTGGCGCTCGCAAAACTGAAGTTACGCAAAACGAATCTGCTTGTCCTCGATGAGCCGACGAACCACTTGGATCTTGATTCGAAGATGGTCCTCGAGAATGCCCTCGTCGACTACGAAGGGACCCTGCTGTTCGTTTCCCATGACCGCTACTTCATTGACCGCGTCGCGACGCGTGTCATCGAAATGAGTTCAGACGGTGTGACCGATTACCTCGGCGACTACTCGTATTACATGGAGAAAAAAGCCGAGAAAGAAGAAATCGCCCGCCTCGAAGCGGAAGAAGCGAAAGCAATCAAAGTCGCATCGACGAAGACGATTGACAAGGAAGCCCAAAAAGAAGCACGTAAAAAGAAACAGCAACTCGAACAGCTCGAGCAAGAGATCGAACGGTTGGAGAACCGGTCGGTTGAAATCGAACAGCTGTTGTGTGAACCGGAAGTCTTTAATGATATTCCGAAAGCGACCGCCCTGTCGGCAGAACGTGATCAGATCGACGTCGATTTGCTTGAGCTGATGGAACAGTGGGAGTCGTTCCACTGATGCGATCGAAAAGTTATCTGATCAATCTGATCCAAGGATTATTGTCCGGTGTCCTCTACTTCGTCCCGATGTATGCGGACTATGTCTCGGCTTTCATTCGTCCGGATGCCTTTAATGCCGTGTACCCGTTGTTCATCCTGATTTCCTGCATGATCGGTCTTGTCATCCAGACCTGGAGCGGACTGTTCGTCAGCTTATTGTCCGGTCTGATCTGTACGTTGTTGACAATTCAGTCGTTCGTCGAACTGAACGACCCGATGATCATGATGTATTACGGTGCTGTCTCACCACTGGTCGCCTTTTTGATCAGCTGTGTCGGAATCTGGGCACTTGCCGTCCTGTTTTATTTGCTCGACGGTTTTCAGTACAGCAAACGTCATAAAATGGAGTAAGTCACAAAAAAGACGAGAGAAGCAGATTCGATATCTGCTTTCCTCGTCTATTTGTATGGCATTGTCTTATTTCGTAGGACGCGCAATCGTAAAGATGTCACCGATTTTCGCGTAGTCATTGCCGGCAAGACGGGCAATTGCGTTTAATCCGTCTGCATCAATCCGGAAGGACTCTTCCAGTTCATCCACGACATGATAGCGGATGACTTCGCCAATCAATAAATCGGCTGTTTCAAGTTCGATGTGTTGCGTCAGCTTCAGCTCAAACCGGA
The DNA here is from genome assembly GCF_018618835.1 of Exiguobacterium sp. s145. Taxonomy (NCBI): domain Bacteria; kingdom Bacillati; phylum Bacillota; class Bacilli; order Caryophanales; genus Exiguobacterium; species Exiguobacterium sp. s145. Next base: position 126,233 of record NZ_JACSMV010000004.1, read on the forward strand.
TTTTTGCTTCTGCGACCGCGGGAACATCAATCAAATCACTGTCAATCAGTGTCAGATTCGTCCGCTCCAGTTCACTTTCACCGTAGGCAAGCGGTGCTGCCGTCTCGTTGACTGCTTCGACGATCTCTTCACTGACGATATGGATGACATATTCTTTCGTTAACAAGATATTTTTAGCCGTATCCTTCTCCCCTTGATCCGTCTTTTGAACGGCAATCAACAGTTGAGGCGGATGACTTGAGGCGACGGTAAAGAACGAAAACGGGGCAGCATTGATTGTTCCGTCCGCTCCTCTTGTCGTGACGAAAGCAATCGGTCGCGGGATGATACTCCCGATCAACAATTTATAGTTTTCTTTTGGACTGAGTGACCGCGCATCAAACTTCATTGTTATAACCTCTTTCTCTGTTTACCCGAGCATGGCTGCGAGTGAATAGTCTCCAGCACCAATCAAGGCGACGCCAAGAGCGATGACGATCAGTGCCATGTTGTATTCGTACCCGTTCTGTGTCACCCAGTAACCATTTTGACCGTGCACCTTGATGATCGCAACGAGCATCGATCCGATAATCAGTGCTGCTGCGAACCATAAGAAGAGACCGCCGGCAAACAGTACGCCGCCGACCAGTTCCGCAAGTCCTGCCGCAAGCGCAAGTGTTTTACCCGGTTTCATGCCGATCGACTCAAACCAGCCGCCTGTCCCCTCAATCCCGTGTCCACCGAACCAGCCAAACAATTTCTGTGTCCCGTGTGCGGCAAATGTTAAGCCAATCACCAAGCGTATTAAAAATAATCCTAAATCCATCATCTTTCTCAAACTCCCTTTTACTTAATGTTTTTTAATTACTTTTAGTAACCCAAATAAGACTATAAACTATCACTTACTAAAAGTAAATAGATTTGTTTTTGTTCTTTTTGTTACATTAAGTAAAATGATTCGATTTTTTTAGTAGAAGCGGGTATACTACAAATATAGAAAGGATGAGTGCTGATGGAAGAGACATTGATTCCGGCTGCCCTTTGTCCGAAAGTCGAACATGCCTTTGAAATTTTGGGCAAGAAGTGGACGGGCTTGATTTTACGTCATCTCATGACAAAGACCTGTCGTTTCAACGAAATTCAAGATGCGATTCCGGAGTTGTCTGGTCGTATGTTAACGGAGCGCATGAAGGAACTTGAGGCGGAAGGTATTGTGATCCGGACCGTCATTCCGGAACGTCCGATTAAAATTCAATACAGTTTGACTGACAAAGGTCGTCAGCTTGAACCTGTCATTCGTTCAATCGAAGAATGGGCCGAGCTCCAAGACTGACATGAAAAGTCTCTTCACTCCGGAGAGGCTTTTTATTTTCAATTGTATTGAGAACGATTATCAATTAAATTGAAAGTGTTCACATTTTGGAGAAAGGATGATTCAGATGAATGTCATGATCGGCTTTGTCAGTATGTCCGGAAACACCGAAGATATCGTACATCTCCTGCAGTCGGAACTCGAACAAAAAGGCTGCATTGTTCATATACAGGAACTTGACCGGTTATATCCGTCCGACTTCTCTCAGTATGATGCCGTATTGCTCGGCTCCTATACATGGGGAGACGGCGATTTGCCGTATGAAGCGGAAGATTTCCTTGAAGATCTTGCCGACAGTGACTTGAACGGCTTGGCAGCTGCCTCCTTTGGTTCGGGGGACCGTGATTATCCGAAATACTGCGCCGCTGTCGATCTGCTCGAACAGACGTTACGATCAGCCGGTGCGACAATCACCGCTCCTGGTCTGAAGATCGAGTTTGATCCGGATACCCCGGAGAAACAAACTGCCTGTCGTCTGTTTGCTGAAGAATTTTTTGAACGGGCACAACGATTGTATGCGTGAACTACTCACCATTTATTTGCTTCGCAAATTGAAGTGGGCGCTTCTTGGGAAGACCGTACTTTTACGAGCTACGGTTATTGACCAAGCTCATCGGGTGGTTCCCACCCTGAAGGGGTTTCAGTCTGCTAACAGCAACAAGTTGATACTTGCGTTGATATCTCGA
>NZ_JACSMV010000031.1:0-19218 GCF_018618835.1 Exiguobacterium sp. s145
TTGTGTGGTAACTCTATTCTACACGAGGCCGTTATGGGTTTTTTTTGTGTTTTCAGCTAGGTGTTGCACTTAATATTACAATTCGTCATATTTAAAAGTTCTAATACCTTTTAAAAGTCTTTTAAAAGTCTTTTAAAAGGTATATGATAAAGAAAATAGAACAAAAGGAGGGCAAGATGATGGGAATGAGAATACTTGATATTCCAACCACTTCAATATCTGATGTGAAACGGTCGCCAATGGAAGCGTTCCAAAGAGCAGATCGTGAAGCAGCCGGCGTTTATGTATTTAACCGTGAAAAAGTTGCAGGTGTCATGCTTACTCAACAGCAATATGAGTCACTAAACAAAGAAATTGAAGAATTGTACAGCCGATTAGACGATTTGACGGTCGAGATGCGACTATCCAATAAAAGTGTCCGAACATATACTGATTCAGAAGTCCGTGGAGAACAAGTAACCCACACTACGACTATTGATGAAATGGATGGGTGGGAGTGATCATTGTATCAGCTTGAGTGGACGCAGTATTCCAAAAAAGACTACGATAATCTCGACGGTAGCCAAAAGGTATTCGTAGACAAAGCATTGAATCGCATCATTTCTGTAGGAATGGCGGCAGGGCAACCACTCAGTGGAAACTTGTCTCATTGCAATAAGTTAAAAAACAGAAAGATGGGGTTACGTGTTGTTTTTAGAGAAGTAGAAGGTAAACTCCAAATCATTCAGATTGTAGCGATTGGTAAAAGGGATAAAGGTGAAATTTATAAAATTGCTGAACAACGTTTGGACTGATTTTTATGAGGAGGATCAACGTATGGTTACTTCTAAAGTAGCTGTACGGTGATCTTTTTTATCGTACTTATTGTTTTATATCCTGAAGTCGTTGCAACAAAGCACGCTGTACAAAGTTGAGTACTTTCAAAAAAAACTAGCTATTCAAGAGTCGTCTTTTGAACGATAAAAAACGAACAGAAATCACTTTAAAATTGTGATCTAGAGAGATAGTAAAGATACTTGATGATTGATCAGTTTACTGAGGCGCACTGAACGAATGAGTAGGAATGATTAAATGGAGGACATGAAGGACATCCGTGATCAAGTAGATGAGGATTCGACATTTGGGATAGAAGTGTGAAGAAGCTCGACGATGTGTCCCGATTCTCGAGTAAATCCTCGAAGGAATGTTTCACTGGTTTCTGGTGGAAGGAACGAAGGGCATTTCCAAGAATCCCTTTTAGACTACAACAGGAAGGGACGATGACACACTGAACGTTCTGACTGAAACACTCGACGATATCGTGCGGTTCTATCTCACGGACGACCTTTCCGATGTTGATCTCTTTCGGAGCACGCGTAAATTGAAGTCCTCCATTCCGTACCCTGAGGAGTTCAAGGTAACCAAGCTTTGTCAGTTGTTGGTCGACCTTCATCAACTGATTTGGGGAGATCGCATAGTGTTCCGCGATTTGTGGCATTGAGATGATGTCACCGAGATACGCACCAAGATAAATCAAAGTGTGTGCGAAGTCCTTAATATAATGCGCATATTTTTCACTCCGTTCATCGCCGTCGCCGTTATGATGTCTCCGCTGCGTCGTTCAATGCGTTCTCGATCGTTCCATCAATCGGTCCCTCTGTATCCTCGAATTTAAAATGATGCACCTCCTAGTAATAGCGTTTCAGCAACCCTTTGTGTTCAGGCATCAGGAATGGGATCCATTTCTTATTACCTCGGTCTTGATAACACATGGAAACACTCCTTTTATTAAAAAGAACATTTATTTCTATTTTGTTCCTCGTTTCCTTCCTTAGGTAAGATGATGTACATGTTGTGAAGTTCGCCCAACCTACATACGACATATGTAACGAATGAAAGCACTGACGATATGGGATGTTGTCAATGGGAGTTTCTTATTGCTGGCTTTCTTCACGTTGGTTTTTCTATTCACAACGGATATGAATTATTTGTTTGCATGGCTACTGCTACTCAGTTCGATGAGCACCGAAATCTTCGTGACATCCCGGCCTCAATCTGTCTTTGTTTTCATCTGGTCACTTGTAATTTCTATACCAATTACGTTGTTACTGTTCGATTTCCTTTCATTCATAGTGTATTTGCCGGTCTTACTGAGCTATCCGATCATCTTTTTAAGAGCGTTAATCTCTGTACCGACATTATGACCAAGTTTTATATTGCGTCAATCTGAAGAGCCTCATTAATCACACTATTATGCCAACATTTTGAGATGTCTATTAAAGCGTTTGATATATATTGCTACACAGGAATTCAATCTCACACTCTTGGAGACGGCAAATCTGTCGAGACTAAGTGTTCGAAAGCTTTTCTTGTCAAAATCGCTTTACAATCAATACCCTAAATGTTGGGGAATCCCTTGTTTTTCATACGATACAATTTAGTGAAGTAGCCTTAGCTCACAAAGATGCATCAGTCTGAATATGTATTATGATGATTTCATTATACACGAGGTCATCAGTTTGACTTATTGGTGTACACGTTCAGATAATGACAATTAATTTTTTAAATCACTCATACTTAAGTGATTGTGTAAGGAGAATTGATTAGGTAAATAACAAGCTTGATTATAGTAAAATGGTAATCGGTACCTTAAAAACGATGGAGGTCATTTAATGATAAGAAAAGAAACACCAATAGAAGAAATCTTATTTGAAGCAATGAATCATGCGGGTGTCTCTTTGCCTGTCATGATTGGGGAAGGAGCGTGGCACCTGGCATGGAAAGTGACAAAGGAGGATGAAGAGTTAGTGCTTCGAATTCCCAAAAAAGTTGCTTATGGAAAGCCAGTTCCATTCGATCGAGATGCATTAACTGCAGAATATTCTGCAACAAAATGGTATTACGAATCCGTGAATCAAATGGTCCCAGGTGGTGCACCAGCACTTTTTAAATTTCATGTTACGTCTGAGCTTACGTATACGTTGGAGTCATTTGGTGGAAAATCATTGCCTTTACGAGAAATGTCGCTAGTCGAAGCGTTGCGTGTAGGTAGACAAATTGGAGTCATCTATCGAAAAATGGAAAGTCTTACTCCTGAAATTGAGGGATTTGGTCGTTTAGCATGGACAGAAAATAAAGGATTCCATGGCACTATAAATTGAACTGAGCCCTACAGTTTGGACAGTTTAATAAAAGCACCCTTAACGTTTTAAGATGCTATGAGATGGCTTCGGTATTGTACCGGAGTCATCTTTTGTAGTTTCCATTGTCTTCGTTCGCTATTGTAATAATCAATGTAAGCATCGACCATGGCACAGACCTCATCGAGGTCAGATGCTAATTTATAATCGACATAATCTTTCAAGTGCCCAAAGAACGATTCCATCGGGGCATTATCCAGACAGTTTCCTCTACGAGACATGGATTGAAGCATTCCCATCTCACGGATGCGTGTTTGATAAGCAGGATGCGTATAATGGAATCCTTGATCGGAATGTATCATGGCTTCCGGGTGTACATTCCCTTGAAGTCGTTCTGCGAGTTTATTCGCTGTATGAAGGACGAGTTCCATATGGAGGCTTTTAGATACATGATGTGCCATAATTTCACGTATAGCGATATCCTTCACACAAGAAAGATAAACAGTTTGGCCAGATCCAATACGGAGATAAGTGATGTCTGTGACGAATACTTTACCAGGCTCCTGCTGATCGAACCGACGGTTCAAGTGATTTGGTACAGTCTTATGTTCATATGTCGCTTTAGCGATTTTACGGTAGGCGTTCTGCCTACGGATTTTCGTCACGATTCCAAACTTCCTCATGATACGCAAAATACGTTTATGATTCATCGGCCCCCCGATAAGATCAAGCATCTCCATGTAAAGACCACGATAGCCGATTTTTCCCTTATGACGATCATGAACATATTTCAGAAGGAGGTAGTCCGCATAGTCGCGTTCTTCCCGAAGGGAAACACTATCTGTACGTGCGAGCCAGGCGTAATAACCGCTGCGGCTCACTTCAGCGAGCATACATAGATCCGTCACGAACCGACTCGACGATTGTTTTCGTAAGACAATATTGATTGCCTGATAGCGTTCAGATGCCGTTAGTTACGGTACTTCGCCTCTCTTTCGAGAGCTTCTAGCTTTTTTAGTAATTCATTCTCCGCTGTGAGGTACTTGATTCGTGCTTCAGCTCTCGCAAGTCGTCGTTCGACGGAATCATCTTTTTTCGGTCGACCTCCAAGATTAGATTTTCCACGTCTCTTATTCAAGAGTCCTTCTTCTCCATAAATGCGATATGTCTTTCGCCACCGTTTCAGCGCTTCGTTCGGCGTTTGCTTACCGATCATGTCCAGGTCAAAGCCGCTTTCCTCAAAGATTTGTATCGGTCGCTTACCAGCTAAATTCTCACGTACAGCGTGAATCTTAAATTCTCCTTTGTATTGAATCGTACGATCTGATACAGAGGCTACGTGAAGATTCGCTTCAAGTTGTCTGATTTGATCTGGATTGAAGGTGCGTCTGTTCATGAATAGTTCTCCCGTCTAAATTGAATAGGTACAGTATATCGATCTCTTTAAACACAAAAAACCCCGAATGGGGTCTTTTATCAAGCGTCCACCATTCAGGGTTCAGTTCAAAAAGACGATCTGAGAAGTATTTCGTATAATATTATTTGACATGTTTTTTTTATAGTAGTGAGCGAAACAAGTATGTAAAAAAATAGTGAAATACGAATGGGTATATGCATTTCAATATTAAATTGTCTATACCTATTCGTGTATTTATTGGAAAAATAATCATTTTGATTTTTAAAATAAGAATTAACATAATATGATTAACACTATTTTTAAAGGATTATATTCCATTATATAGACATATAAAGGTGATATATATGTATTTATCTGAAAAAAAGAATAAATAATGTTAAATAGAACCATAAAAGTCAAAAAATATTTTGATTCTATTTACAATTTTTTAGTGTATGTTATTCTACTCTTATAATTATTTTTAGGTTCATTTAAACTTAAAAATAAAAAGGAGGAGATTTAACATGCTCAAATACTTATTCTCACTTTGTATGGCCATGGTTCTATTATTTTCTACTGTAGGAACTTCTTATCCTATCGTCACTGCAATGAATGACAGTGATGATGATATAGAAGTTGGTAATTACTTGGCAGCAGAACAGCAATTTTCCGATGAACAAGTAATGACGATATCAGATAGCTTGGAAATGAGAGAGAAGCATAATGAATTACATTCTGAAATTACAACTAAGGTAAATGATGATGATTTAATGATAGACACTGTATTAAGAACAAATCTTGAGAATGGAGAAATGCTATTTCAAGGTGAAATACAAGAAGGAAACGAGAGCATTGACGTAGATTTTGAAGTATTTCTGACTTACATTGAGGATAAGGATTTCGGTGGAAAACTCGTCGATCGAAAGACAAATGAAGAATATTCATTTGATACGAAGGTTGCAAATTCTTCTGCAGTACCTTTGATAGTAGTAGCAGTACAAATTGCTAGGTATGGTGTTACGTGGGCCATAAAGAAATATGGTGACGATGTCGTAAAAGCTGTGCTTAAGTCTTCCGCACATGAGGCAGCTAAAGATATTAAAAAATCATTATTGGATGATGATGGAGTTATAATCAAATTGTTTACGCAGAAGATAAAAGGATCGCAAACAAAAAAAGATCCTAAATCAGGTTGGAGTATTTCTAGAGATGTCGGTAAAGATAATGCTCATGGTGGAAGCTACTGGAAGTTGATGAACAAGGCAGGCAAGCGTATCGCCACATTAGATAAGAACGGGAAAGTATTAAGAAAATAAAAGTGATAAAGGAGAATTTAAATGAAACTAGAACGATACTTACAAACAGAGTTTCAGAATGTGACTTTATTTGAAGATTCTTTTGTCGGAAAAGAATTATCAATACGCCTTGAGTTAGAAAAAAATCTCTACCAACTGAAAGACGGTTCGGATGACATCAATTTTGATTACTTTCATAGCGTCTATGAAAAATCAATTGCCTTATTTGAAGATATTTTTCGAGAAGAAGAGCAATTTTATTTAGTGACACATGTCAGGAGTGAGTTAAATTTTGCTCAAAAGACGGCTACAAAAGTATTTCATCATTTGAAGCATAAAAATGATAAATATAAGATGGAATATAAAAAAAAGGTGATTAACGAAGAAGAAAAAATTATCCAATATGCGGTTCTCTTACCAAGCAAAGATGCTCTAGATTACAGGATGTTAATCAAAGCTATTTGTAATCAAGATTTTAAAGACCTACAACCTAGGCTCCGTCATAAATATACGTACTATCCCGAAGTATTTTTTGTGAACGTAGATCGAAACATTATATTGAATATTTTCGATGATCGAGGTTGCTTCGTTCTTTTTAGTGATGAAGATGAATTGAATGGTTTTAGAAATGTCTACAAAGATAATATCTTTGATGATACTTATTGAAAATGCAAAAAATAGGCATTATCTTGTGCGGTTCAATTTTAATTGCTCTAGTCATTATTTTGATGATAAATACCATCAGTAGAGACAAAACTATGGATGAAAATCCTTTGACGGAAAAGCAAATCATAGGCTGGGGTTCGAATTATATTGGGTACGACACTGCAGTAAGAAAGAAAAAAATTAAAGTTGCTATATTAGATAGCGGAATTAATAGAGAACAAGAAGATCTTCAAAATAAAGTGGTTAAGTCATTTAACGCTGTCAATAAGACTAAACCAACTCAAGATGATTTTGGTCATGGAACAAACGTCGCCGGAATCATTACAGCAAATGATAACGATGTCGGTATAGTTGGAATTTCTCAAAATGTTGAGATATATGACGTCAAAGTTTTGGATTCACAAGGTGTGGGCGAGGTTAAAGATGTAATTGAAGGACTTCGATGGGCATTAAGCAATAACGTAGACATCGTCAATATCAGTTTTGGCTTCATAAAAGATTATCCGGAATTAAAGAAAATGATTAATATACTGTTGTCTGAGCATAAAATCGTTATTGCTTCAGCAGGAAATAATATTGGTGGAAAGGTAGACTTTCCAGCAGGATACACAGGTGTTATATCTGTAGGATCAATTAATTTGAATGGAAAGGTAGATGCTTTAGCGTCCGAAGGCAAAATAGATGCATATGCTCCAGGTAATGAAATAATTACAACAAGCAGAAATGGCAACTATGAAACTGTACGAGGTACCTCGTTCTCAGCCGCATATGTGACAGGAGCTTTAGCTAAGGGAATTTCTTCTAAAGAAATTAACGAGCAAAATAGAAAAAGTATCAAAGAATATCTTACGGAAAACTTTACTGAGATTAATCGAGAAGCGGTTCTGCAATGAACTGCTCTCTCGATCATTTCAAATGTTTTCGTCACATTTTTATTTAGATACGTTTCTTGATGATTCAGCCAACTTTCCATTGAAAGAAGATAAGCGATTAAATATTCATTTTCACGAGAGCGCTCTATTAATTTCTTTTAGAATAAGTGAAAAAAAGCAAGAATTATAAACTAAAGCATTATGTACACTTTGAACTGAACCCTGAATGATGGACATCTTACGAAAGTCCACATTCGGTTTTTTTTGTGCTCAAAGACATCGGACATGCCGCACCTATCCAGATTCCTGTCGTTTATCATGGTAGTATTTCGAATGACTGGTGTATTCCCTCTCTTTGTAAAATGAGAGTCGTTCCCTTTCAATAACTGATGAACTATTCATATCGTTAAAAAATGTATATTAAAGGTGCTAGGGTTGTTGAAGGATAATAAAAAATATAAAGCGTTACATCAGTTCGATTCTATCAAACGAACGTTAGGTCAGGAGTATGAATTGATCGGAAAGCAAGATGCAGCTAGATAGCTTCGACAATGCAGATGAGTTGTCCGAGCACCAATGTGATGAACATGTCGATCAAGAGAAGACGAGCATACAAAATTGTAAGAATCAATACTGTCCGACATCTACAATCCACCGTTCCCATCGTATTGGTCAAGAGTTACATCAAGTAATCGATTGGTTACATGTAAATAGGGTAAACCATGAAAATTGGATTTTTTTGACGTTGACCATTCTAAATAGTGATGGCAGTGGGGTGGGTGGCCAGATCGACTCGATGATGAAGAGCTGGCAACGTTTTTCACAGCGCAAAGCATTCTGTGCCGTCTTGAACGGGTGGTTTCGAACATTGAGGTCATATACAATGGAAATGAACGGACGTTTCATCCGCATTTTCATGTATTGCTCAATGTGCCGCCCTCTTATTTTCAGGGAAGTACCAATTGTCTTGACCGATGTGGACGCGTCTCTGGAAAGAGAGACTGGGTGTCTCATATGATCCAGAATGTATGGCAATTCTCGAATCGCCGTCGGGAGAGGAGAAGTCGCAAAAGATGCGCATCTTCAGTGACAAGGTAATGAAGGGAGCCCTGAACAAGCTAGCCGATGATGTCAATTCGTTCATCGACGAGCAGAGTGAGCGTGAGCGTTTCAGTCATACCTTGAAGCAGACGATGGACCCTCATACGAGACAGAGTGAGGAGAAGGAGCATCAAATCCTGGATATCCTAGAAACGATGCAAGACGAATCGCAAGGGAAGAACCGCGAGATAGTCAAACCACTGACGGAACTATAGGAGTTGCGGAAAATCGTCTCCTGATACGTACGTCAGGATTCTGATAGTCTTCTCGCTTTTGCGAGGAAGGACACTGTGCGTCATCCGAATCATCCATGACGGGAAAAAGAAGAGCAGGGCCGGTGAATCTCACAGGCCCTGCTCTTTGGCGTCATTTTTGGATGAACCGACTAATGGAGGGTGAGGGAAGGATGTCGACGTCTCAGGTCTCGAGCCTCCTACCCAACTGATCGGTGACATGGAGATTGCTGTGATAGCTTCGATTGCATATCTGACAATGAACGTCCCAAGTATTCTCGACTTGCTGTTGTAGTTCCCGTGCGCATATTTCAGGAGCCGCGTTCCGTTCATACCTTTATGGGCAGACTTCTCGAAGCGTCGGTTACATCTGTTGTCGACCCAGACCTCCTGGCATTCACAGATGTATGTCCACTTATAAGGGGACTTGTTCTGAGGGTACGGGATTCCCGAGTTCATGGCGCCACAGGAGGGACAATAGCCGTGGTCTCCGTTGTATTGATGGATGATTCGCTTCATGTACGAATTCAGATGGTTCGTCCGACCAGGTGAAATGTTGAAATGGGAGTACGTATAAGGCATCTCGTCTCCTAGTCGCACATTCCAATTATGCGTGTCTGCCTCCGCATCGTTATGGACGAGCGCTGCGCTAGCAAGCTTGAACTTCATGCCAGAGAAATCATTCAGATAACGCTGGCATGAGCGGAGGAGGTCATGTCTGAGTGCCTTATCGAATCTCGGCTCGCTATATGGTTTGTACTTGGCGTCCAGCGTATGGTTCATCAAGGGTATCCTAGATTTGTTCGTGTCCCGTCTGTTTATGAAGGTGATGAAGTAATCCGGTCTTCTCGAGTTTCCGTCATGCAGCTTGATGTCTGGCTCATAGGTGATGTGGATGCTGTCCTTCGTCACCACGTGGTTGAATCGGATGGTGACCTGACACAGTTCCTTCCGCTCTTCGAAATGTCTGAAAAGCCTGTCGGAGATCGACTCCTCAGGGAGGAACCGGAGGCGTAGACATTCCGAGTATAGTTGCAGCAACGTCCATACCTCGAAAAGGTGCGGGGATTTCACCATCTTCTCGATGAACCTTTGTTTCTCGAATGTGATTCTCGGTGCCAAATCGAGAATGCGTTCGTAACTTTCGAATACCTCGTTGTATCGAGGGTCGTGTATGAACAGATGGGTCTCCTCGACTTGCTCCGCAGGGACGTCGAATACGCTTTCCTCCTCCCGGTACGCTTGTAGTGACGACCTCATCGCGTCTAGCGAGGTGACCTTGCTGCTAGCTTCCCGAAGGAGTCGATCTACCTCGTCCTGCTTGTTTCGTAATGCGAGCTGGACGTCCCGCTCGGTACCGGTACCAATATGCTCAGAGGCGGCATTACGTTATGCGCAAAAGCAAGAAGCTGAAAAAGGAACGCAACGATTCCAGAAGCTGATTGGACAGCATATCGTTTTTGTCGTCGATGAATGTCATCGTGCTTTGAGTGCGGAAGGGATGGAGGCGATCAAAGGATTCTTCCCGAATTCGACCTGGTTTGGCTTCACGGGAACACCAATCTTTAATGAAAACAAGAAACAAGCACAAGGTCAATTGGCGCGGACGACACGGGATCAATACGGTGAGATTCTACATACGTATACGATCAAGAATGCGCTCGAAGATGGATCCGTCCTCGGTTTCCAAGTCGAACACGAGGATACGATTGAACCTGTCTCGCTCTACAATCATATTTTTTCGAATCTACGAGCAGATGCTAAATATGCGGATCGGACCGACGAAGAAATCGGTACCTTGATCGAAAAGATGGATGAGCTGACGAAAGAGACATACATCCCGAATGATTTGTATGAACGGGACGCGCATATCGAGAAAGTCTTGCAGAAGCTGTTCCGTCCGGATAATGCCTATACGAAGTTTGACTTCAAGAACGGGCGACCACAAAAATCGGCAATTTTAACGACGAGTTCGATTGCGATGGCGAAGCGCTATTACCATGCCATCCAAGAGATGAAACACGATCCAAATTGGATGGAGGCAGATTTTGCGGGGCACCCACTTCGAAAAGGACGGACGATCGATGATCCTGATTTCCCTCGAATCGCGATTACCTACTCGATGCAAGAGAACACCGAGAATGCGACGGAAGTCCAAGAAGAAATGCGCCAAGTCATTCGTGTCTACAACGACTACTATGGAACGGCTTGGTCCATCGAAGACATCGAGCGTTATAACGATGATATCAACAATCGATTGGCACGGAAAAAAGCTGAGTTCAAGCAATTTGGAAAACATATCGATCTCGTCATCGTCGTTGATCGGTTACTAACTGGCTTTGATGCGCCGACGATCCAGACATTATTCGTCGACCGGAATCTCAGCTATGCGAACTTGATTCAAGCGTTCTCGCGGACGAATCGAACGTATCCGGATAAGGCAAAAGGATTAGTCGTTACATTCCGGCGTCCTGCGACGATGGAAGAGAATGTCCGCGCAGCGACACGTCTCTACTCAAACGAGAATGAAGATACAAATCTAGTCTATACGACGTACGATGAATCGAAGAAACGTTTTAAAAAAGCACATAAGGCATTATTAAAACAAGTGACAAGTCCAGATGAAATCGATGAGCATTCATCATTAGAAGAACGGATTGATTTTGTCAAAGCATTCCAAGAACTCAACAATGCGTTTGAAGCTTTGATCACGTACGATGACTACAACGATGATATGGAGAAATCACAGGCACTTCCCAATCAAGTAAAAACACTGGAGTCTTTCCTTGGTATCTATCACACAGTAAAAGGATCTTTAATTGAAGAATTGATGGATGGTGGAAGTTCTAAAGAGGATAAGGACGACGAAGCAGATTACTCTGAAATCGAATTCTTCGGAGAAAATGCGATTAAACTATACGATATTGATTCTACCTATATTGATCAACTCCTCAGCACGTACTCTGCGAATAATGAAGACATCCGCTCTGAAATTGAACGAGCGCTTCAAAAACTCGGAAAATCAGAAGTAGTGCAAGAAGTCTATCAAACGATTTTAAATGCGATAGATGATCAAGTCGTTTCACCAGATGAAGATATTTTTGTAGTCAAGCGTCGTTACTTTACACAAGCTTATCAGCATAAGATCGAGACGTTTGCACAGGAGTGGTGTGTGGATGAGCAAGATCTGCATACATCGGCGGTACAATATCACGTTGGAATGGACGCCATCCCGAATGTAGGGCGAATCATTGAAAGTGAAAATTTTGCGAACTATAAAGAAACACATCCGGAAGCCATTTTATTAAAGTATGGTCCAGGGATGAAACGCGCTTGGCGTACTGTGCTTGATGAAGCAATTATCCCGTTAGATCAAGAACTTAGATAAAAAGTGAGTATTTCTTTTGAAGATTTTCAAAAGAAATACTCACTTTTTTTATAAACTTTCGTACCAAATGCTTTCTTCTACCACTCTGGAATTATTTATCAAGTGAATGTGAAGCTTACTCGTAGAGTCTATGCGTAACTTGTTTTTATATCCTCTTTGAAGCGATGATAAGGTCGAGTTATCAGAATTATAATGGAAAATATGAATATCTTTTTGATCTTCTTCAATCAAACTTCTGAACATGCCATTGATATGTCCATCATCTCCATTGAAACCGTAGCCAACAATTGCGATTGAATCGCATTCTTTAAATTTTTCATATAGATCAACATAGCGCTGAGACATGGTGATAGAAGTAAGCGGTTTAACCCCACTTTGGGTAAAAATGAATGGTACAACAATTTGTTTACTACTATCTACCTCGTCAAGATTACTGATAATCCGATTTTTGTACGGATCATAATAATCATGAACACTACCATTGAGGTGATAAATACTTACATCTTGCATATCATGTTTTTGAAAAATCTCAGAAATGAAATTATTGTAGTTTGTTGTTCCGATCGCATGAATGCGCTGCTCTTTATTTAAATCGATTAAGTCATGATAAAATCCTGGTCCATTCTCTAGTTTCTCATCATCAATTGTTGCTTGTTCTAAAATGTATCTTCGGACTGTGTATAGAAAGACTGCGATTTTGGTGAACTTTGCCCATTGGGATTTAGGATTGTATAAATACCTAAAATGACTATCGATTAAGGACTGGTAATCTAATGTTTCGCAGTAGATTTGTTCTAACACTGTTTTCCCAAGTTCAATAAAAATTTTATGGGCTGAATCTGTTTCAGTAATATTTTCACGAGACTCCTCAATTACAATTTCCATTCCGATTTGTCCAACGTTTGAATAATTAATATTAAAAATTCCACTAATGTCATCAAAGATATTTACAGTCGTCGGTGCTTTTTCAAATAGCTCATCATTTAGTTGAGACACAAGATTTTGACCTAATGCTCCAAGCAATAATTCTAAAAAAGCGGTAATTATTTTCTTTAATGTATTATCTGGTTTTACTTCAATAAGTTTAATAAATGCAGAAAAGTATTCAGAGCCAAACAAAGAAACTTGATCAGCTAGCTTTTTGTTTAATGCAATTTCTTGCGAATAAAGTTTATCACCTATATCTGAACCTGTTTCTAATTGAAATGAGTTACGAAGATCCTCTTCACTAATATCCCAATTTTTTAAAATAGCTTCGATTTTACTATCAAAGTTCTCTAAATAACTTAATGTGCTTTGACGACGATGCTCTAAACTTGATGAAATAATTTCTTCAAAATTACCTTTTCCGAATACGTTAATTCGCTTAGATTTAAAGTTATCAGGAAGCCATTGAGTTGCAAGCTGAGATTGTGTATCGATAGTGGAGATCTGTTCTCGAAATGCCTCCCTATCTTCACTCTTGGATCCCTTAAAGATATCTAAAGCAAATCGTCCACCAGAAGGCAATCCATAACCTATCTCTGCTCCAGCACCAAAAAACAGACCTATCTTTTTTTCACTCATTAAGAACACCTTTCGTATATTATGATTTATGTAAATGATTATCGGTTACATATTTAACCAAAATACTATATGAATTCATTTTGTAATACAAATAAATGGTTATTTTATTATTTAAATGTTTTGTTAAACGTTTTTATATACGTTTATTTAAACGTGTTGTATAATGTATGTAATCACATCGAATAAATGGTCTATTTTAATCTTAACCATATAAACCCACGCGCTTTCACTTTCTATTCCTTTAAGCGGGCCTGCTGACTAACTTTCTTTTTTTACGACGTGGTATTCCATTCATTTTATGAGCGTTTCACATGTTGTGATGTCCATTTGTACGAAAAAGTGAGAAGTCTTGAAAGGCAAAGAGTGGGTGCAAGGAGGAAGTTCATATGATGTCCGAATCTAGAGAACGATCTGTTGTTACGCTTACGGCGGACCAAATCATCTCAACGACTGCTGTTGCGCGCTCTTTTAAGAAGACACGAGAAAAAGCGCAAGAGGTACCCCTTTTCGTCACGAATGCACAAGGAGAAATCGATACAGTCGTCGTCGGTTTTCATCAGTTCGAAGAGATGAGCGAAATGATTGTAAGACAAGCTGCCTTGATCGAAGAACTTGAAATCTTGTCTCGACTACGTGATGCAGAAACGTCACCAGAGACATTTATCGACGCGGATGATGTATTTGCTTCCCTTGGCATTGAAGAATAAATCAATGTTGAAGGTGCGTGAGGCTCATGTATAATGTCAATTTTCACCCGAAAGCGGTCAAAGAACTAAAGAAACTCGATCCACGAATCATCAGAATCATTCAGCGAGACGTGAAGGAAAAACTTGCAGTAGATCCGAAAATGAGTGGGGAACCATTACGCGCACCATTATCCGGCTGTTATAAGCTCAAATACAAGGCATTTAACTTGCGTCTTGTTTATACAATAAAAAATGAGAAGGTCACTATTATAAAAATCTCAGACGGGCGCGAAGTCGAGCAAGAGGTTGAAGGTGTCGTCAATATCTTAGCAATTGGAGAGCGGACACGGGAGCGTGTCTATCTGGATGCTGTAAAAAGAAAAGATAAATGATGAATAGCTTTGTGGCATGAATGAAGGAGGTAGGTATTTTAGCTACCTTCTTTTTTTATGTGCTGTATTTGTCCATCAGTGACGATTATTAATACTGGTGTTTTCAATGTGATTTTTCGACATCGCATCAATTCCATCGTTTATGAGAACGGAAAAAGGCAGCGACGAGTATCTCGTCACTGCTTCAGTATATTTTGCTATTCGATTGGATGGGAGATTTATTCTCCGACCATGCCGTCATGGTCGTTGTCCTGCATATATTGATACAGCCAGTGCTTCTCCGTGATTGGCATCGCGTAGCCGGCATCTTTCGCTTCCTGGATTGTCACCTGACCATTGCCGTCGGTATCGACGCGCGAGACGTCTTCGGTCTTTGCGGTATCTGGAGTCGACTTCGCTGTCGCTTCTGTTTTTGTCTTCTTTTTCTTCGTCAGACCGAGTGCAGCATTCGTCTCGTCCGGATTGCCGTTCTTGAACCGGTCGACGACAGTGTTTCCACGGACCGTATAGGTATACTGATATGCGGACGGAATCATCGTCGATGTATCCGGATAGGTGATCTGCGCTTCGAAGTTCGTCGCGCCACCCGCCTTGCGGATGACGTCCTCCATGTACGCCTGGTCCCCATGACGATTCAGTGTACTGTCCTGCGGAGTGATGTTGTAGGCGTTCGAGACGCCACCGAGCGAATCGGCAATGATATGTCCTTCATCAAGATCCGGACGTTCGACGCCAGGTACCTTCGCTTCATCGGAGTAGTAGCGTCCGTCACTCGTGACGTCTTCCGTCGCATCATCCTGGAGGACGATCTTCTTCGCTATGACGCGGACCAACTGTCCATGCTTATTCGTGAACGCCCAGTATTTCCGGTCACCGAAGCCGATGTCGACGACGACGTTTGCCTGTCGACTGCCGGACAGGTCTCCTCCATCGACTGTGACCTTCTTATATCCTGTGAAAGAATCCCGCAAAGTCGTCGTCTTTAATTCCTTCGATGAATTCGTATCTGTTATTGACTTGTCTGTACTGGTATCAGCCTCTTTTTCTGGTTGTTGATTTGAGTCCTTCTTCACATCGGTCTTTTGTGTAGTCGTGTCGTCCTGCTGCGCTACTTGCTCTGTCTCATCTGGTGGAGGTGAGGTCGTCTCCTTATCTGTACATCCTGCCATCAGTAGTACGACAAGAGGAATCGTTATGTAAAAAATCTTCATAGGTGTACTCCTTTTTGATTAATCTGTCATTGAGTCCTTCATTATAACGCTAGTCCTTCATTTCTGCTGTCTTATTTCTGAAGGCTGATGTAATTGATTACCTCAAGAGCAGGGGGACAGATCGTGAACCACTCTGTTTGATGGAAAGGGACCATATACCGTTCTGTTTTTGTCTTTACAGTGATGTCTCGTTGGCATTCGATTCTAAATCATGCCAAATTTTAAAAAATATAGCGTATAGTATGAATGAGTATATAAATATACAAATGTAGTGAAAGAGGTGCTTTGATGAATTTTTGGGATGAGTTGTTAGAAGATGAGATTGCATTATCACTAAATAAAGAAAACGTGAAACAAATCGAAAAAGAATTAGGCGCTCGCCTTCCTAAAAAATATATCGAAAAGTTAGAAGAACAAAACGGTGGGGATCTTGTATTCGATTCAGTGAATGTTGATTTCGAAAACACATGGTCTGACGAAGAAGATGGTCTTCATCTACCTTTGAATCGTTTTAAACCCTTGACGGTGGAGGAATTTGAGGATGGCATGCACATGTTGGCTGAGTGGGGATTAACTGGAAAATTGATGCTGTTCGGCGAGGGTCAAGGGAGTTACCTTTGGTACTTCGATTTCGATGACACCCCTGACGAACCATATATTTGGTGTTTGGACATTTCGGATGAGACAACACACTTCGTAGCAGAGAGCTTCGACCAACTACTCGATCATCTCGTTCGTCGAAATGATCAAGTTGAAGGCGGAGTTGAATTAACACATGAAGATGTATTTGCCGACTATCCTTCGATGGATGAAATTCGAGAAGCTATCGCAGGGAATGATGAGGACGAACGACTTATGGCTTATCGCATGTGGTCGACAAGAGGTGAAGACGTTAAAGGGTTGGTCGGTGAATTGCGTGGACGTGTTCAAGATTCGAACGATGAAGACGAACTAGATTCATACGCGGAACTATTAGCTCAAGTATTGATGGACAGATCGGTCGAAGACTATATGACACATGAGCAGGCGATTGCACTATTTAATGAAAAGGAAGATGTATCAGATTTGAGCCATGTCATTGTACAGCTCGAATCTGATATGTGAAAAATCAAAATCCTTTTGCAACACATCATTGAAAAAAAAGAGACGAATCCCGGTTTTGTGGGGATTCGTCTCTTTTTTAGTGTGATTCAGCATTTTATGCCAGTAGGGAGACAAGACTTTTCAAATGTCTGAAACGCGTCGCTCAAGGTTTTCTACGGCTCGACGTTTGTTTTCTTCGCGTGCATGTCTGTATCCTATGGACCGTAGACGGCATTGATTTTCGCGATGTACGCACTAATCGTCTTCTTCCCGGAGTTCTAGAAAGAGGGTATCATTCCGCAGCCTTCTTTGCTTTCAGGGTGCCGATGAGGACGAGAGAATCCATTTTTGCTGCTGCAATCTCGCAGAAGTTGCGTACCTATTCATATTCCGGCTACCTAGACGACGTAGCATATCAATCATCGCGTTCGACACTGAATAACGTTAGACCTTCATTTCTGCCGCCCTATTTGGAATAAATGATGCGGTAAATGATCATTTCAAAGGCATTAATCAGAGCGATACCGCTCTGTCTGATGAAAATGGACCGCAAGCCGTCCTGTTTCCGTACTCTAGCTCGAGACGACGAACATTACATCACCCGAGGACGCTTTCTGTATCGCCAAACGTTTCATCCAGGACGATGACCGTGAGGTGTTCCTCGTCATCCTGCTCAATACGAAGAACCGGGTCATCGCAGTCCATCGGGCGCACGTCGGTAGCATAAACTCGAGCGTCGTCCATCCTCAACAATGCGACGTCGCTCATCGTCAGTCATCAGCATCCGAGCGGTGACCCGCATCCGTCACGGGAGGACATCGAGGTGACGGAACGGCTCGTCGATGTCGGGCGTATCGTCGGTATTCAGCTACTCGACCACATCGTCGTCGGTGCCGGAGAGGCGTTCGTCAGTCTGAAGGCACAAAGTGTCCTTTGAAGGAAGGATTAGCGTAGTCGGACGGGACATTCCCGTCCTGTCTGCGCGCGAGAGCATGGACGAAAAACGGATTCGTTTTTCTCTTGATGAAGCACAAGGAATTATGGGTGGGATGGATTTGTACCAAATCCAAGTGAGGAAAGAAGCCCGCAGTGGACAAATCCACTGCGGGCCAGAGGGTCACATATCCATTCGTGAGAGATGCTGATCATTGGGGAAGTGTTTTTAGAAGAAGTGGTGGAATGGCTATGTATATACCTACATGTCTTTAGCATCTTGGGTTGGTGCATCATCTGTATGTCCTCATATCCTTTGTCTGTGTTAGCAGAAACGATTGAAGGGCTTTTGGGCTCATGCGTGAGGCTGTACGCTGCATCGCAGCAACATCCTCATCGGACCGATAACGAGAGCTGCGACTCGCCTGCGAGAGGCATCTCTACGTTCCTGTTCCTTGCGACGGAAGGCACGGAGCGTTCCAAAAATAAAAATACTAGTTTGAAATACATCTCTCATAAAATAAAAAAAACAACAGTCAAATGACTGTTGGTAGAAGAGGAAGTGTGAGGAAAAAAGGGAGGGGATTTAGTTCACTTTAACTAGGAAAGCGAATTGTCCGTCACCATTGGACCACTTTGCGTTAATTTCGTATGCATATGTTCCTTTTTCTTTCGGTGCAGTAACAGCATCATCAGTTAAAGTAACCTTTTCAGCATCTTGCTTATCTGTCCAACGAACGATTTCAATAGAATTCGGTTCGTTTTCAAAAGCAATATCAATTTTTTTATTAGAGGATAATACAGTTGGTTTGCTTTTTTTCGTCATATCGAGTCCGTCGACATAAACTTTATCGACACATTGGTTGCGTAATAGACCATCCCAACAAAATGATCCTTGGACTGTGGGAATATCTTTTCCTTGTGCCTTTACTTTTGGATTTGGTGGTTCCCCACGAAAAGGATCAAACACAAAAAATAGAACAACCAATACTAATAAAACACCAATCCATTTAAATTTACCCATAAATTACACTCCCTTAATAAGGATATTTTAAAGAAATTTTGAATATTCTTATTGAGCGGATTCTTCCAAACAAATATGTTTTTTCAAGTATAAGCAATTCTTAATCTTCAAAAGTTAATAATACTTTTTTCACTGTATTATCTTTTTATAATATAGTATTTTTATGGCTCATCACCATAAGGTGTGGTTGACACATAAAATCCATCGGATTTTAAATCGAACATAGAAAAAAAGCGAAAACCCCGGTATCGTA
>NZ_JACSMV010000032.1:0-15559 GCF_018618835.1 Exiguobacterium sp. s145
TTTTGTGTGGTAACTCTATTCTACACGAGGCCGTTATGGGTTTTTTTTGTGTTTTCAGCTAGGTGTTGCACTTAATATTACAATTCGTCTTATAAAAGAAGTCATCAAAAAGTCTGACTATATTTTTTTTTGAAATTCGCTTTACAACCTCAAATAATCGGAGTAATATCCATCTCATCAACGAACACTAACATGTTAATGCTTCGATCTCAAAGTACGCCGAGTTCATGATTGAAGCGGGGGACCCAACCGTCACGACACGTGACACGGGGTGAATCTTCTCAGAACAGAGAAGTAGGGCGAAATCCTAGGTATGCCCGAATCCGACAGCTAACCTCGCAGGCGTTTTTAGGAGGGAACGACTCTTATTCAGTGATGCCAATTTTTTAGGACGATGCTGGGGCCGTTACTGCCTCACATCGTCTTTTTGCCGTGTTTAATTGTAAAAATATTGAATAATATGGAGGTAATTTCAAAATGGGTGAACTGTGGAGTGTATTGTTACTCATCTTCTTTTTCGGAAGTTCGTATCTGATGATTGATTGGATTGAACGGGTCCAGTGGCGGGCAGGTGACCGCAAATGACATGGTTTTTACTGGCTACCGGTTGTCTCGTCTTTTTGTATCTTGGTTATTGTCTGATGTATCCAGAAAAATTCTAATCGCATAGGAGAAACAAATCATGTGGACTCAATTTTTTATCCAATTTTGGATTTTGCTCGTCATCTCACTCGGGGCAGCCGTCTTGCTCGGACGTTACATCGGAACCTACTTTGCACCTGTCGAGGACCGGAAAATGGACTCGTTCGGCAAAATCGAACGGCGGTTTTTGCTTGTTCTCGGTGTTGATGAACGAAAACAAGACCAGTCGTGGGTCGGTTATTCGAAAAGTCTGTTGCTCGTCAACTTGTTATTTTTTGTCGGAGGGTACTTGCTACTGCGTTTCCAGGGAAGCTTACCCCTGAATCCGAACGGAGCTGTCAATCTGGATTGGTCGACCGCCCTGCATACGACGATCAGCTTCATGACGAATACGGACCAGCAACATTATTCGGGTGAAGCGTTATCGTATCTGTCACAGACGTTTGTCCTCGGAACGATGTTGTTCGTCGCACCGACGATGGCATTCACCGTTTGTATGGCAGTCATTCGCGGACTCGCGAACAAGCCGCTCGGTAATTTTTATGCCGACTTCATTCGTTTCATCGTCCGGATTCTGTTGCCGATTTCGTTTTTGTTTGGACTGGTGATGATTCTGTTTGGTGTGCCGCAGACGTTCGGCGGTGCTGTCAGCGTCACGACGCTTGAAGGAGCAAAGCAACTGATTTACCGTGGACCGGTCGCTGCGTTTGAAGTTATCAAACAGCTCGGGAATAACGGTGGTGGTTTCTTCGGTGTCAACGGAGCGCATCCGTTTGAGAACCCGAACCAATACGTCAACTTCATCCAGATGTTCTTGATGCTGCTGATTCCGATGTCGCTTCCGATTGCTTACGGAAAAATTATCGGTTCGGCCAAACAGGGCCGCCTGTTCCTCGGCGTGATGACGATCTTGTTTGTCATGATGACGTTCGGCATGGCCGGCAGTCTTTTCGCAAATCCGACCGCACATGGTCAGGAGCTTCGGTTCGGACAGATTGGGACAGCATTGTACAGTTCGATTACGACGGCCGCCGAAACCGGTGCGGTCAATGCGATGCATGATTCGCTCCATCCGCTTGCCGGATTGATTCAACTTGGGAACATGATGCTGAACGTCGTTTACGGCGGAACGGGTGCCGGTTTCTTGAATGTCCTGTTGTATGCGTTCGTTGCTGTTTTCTTGACGGGGCTGTTGATTGGTCGGACACCAACTTTCCTCGGCAAGAAACTGGAGACATTTGAAGTCAAACTGATGGCCATCACCTTGCTCGTCCCACCGTTCCTCATTCTCGTCGGGACAGCGGTCTCGATGTACGTCGCACCAGGAGTCGCTGGGATTTCGAATCCCGGGTATCACGGTCTGTCGCAGGTCTTATACGAATTTACATCCGCGACGGCCAACAACGGCTCTGGTTTTGAAGGGCTCGGCGATGCCAACGTGTATTGGAATGCCTCGACGTCGTTTGCTTTATTCTTCGGTCGCTACATTCCGCTGATTCTGATGCTGGCGATTGCCGGATCACTCAAGGCAAAACCGGCCGTTCCACAAGATGAATTTTCGTTTAAAACAGATACCCCACTTTTCGGCACAGTTTTCCTCGGTACGGTCGTACTCGTCGGTGCGCTGACATTCTTGCCAGTGCTCGTACTTGGACCGGTCGCGGATTGGCTGACGATGTGAACAGGAGCTAATGAGAAATGATGGAACAAGTAAAATACCAACCAACTGAGCAGGAACCGCACATTCCTGAAAGAGAATCCAAATCTGCCGTCAATCCATCGATTGCGAAACAAGCGACACGCGATGCCTTTAAAAAGTTAAATCCGGTGCATATGGTGAAGCAACCGATCATGTTCGTCGTCTGGATCGGTTGCCTGATGGCAATCGGGTATACGGTTTTCATCGATGAGATGCGTGGCTTCAATCTGGCGGTCAGCATCATCCTGTTCTTGACGGTGCTGTTTGCGAATTTTGCAGAGTCGATTGCGGAAGGACGCGGGAAAGCACAGGCGGATTCGCTGAAGGCATCAAAAGCCGATGTCATGGCGCGCAAACGGGTTGGTCAGATGATTGAGAAAGTCTCGTCCACGACATTGCGCAAAGGGGACATCGTCTTCGTTCGGACCGGTGAATACGTGCCGGGGGACGGGGAAATCATCAAAGGGCTGGCATCGATTGATGAATCCGCCATTACCGGCGAGTCCGCACCGGTCATTAAAGAAGCCGGCGGCGATTTCTCGTCCGTCATCGGTGGAACACTCGTCGTCAGTGACGAAATCGAAGTCCGGATCACAAGCAATCCCGGGGAATCGTTCCTCGATCAGATGATTGCCTTGGTCGAAGGGGCGAGTCGTCAAAAAACGCCGAACGAGTTGGCGTTGTCGACGTTGCTGACGAGTTTGACACTCATTTTTTTACTGGTCGTCATGACCTTACCCGTCTTCACGAACTATCTGGGATTTGAATTGTCCGGTCCGATCTTAATTGCCTTGCTCGTCTGTTTGATTCCGACGACGATCGGCGGATTATTATCCGCAATCGGGATTGCCGGGATGGACCGGGTGACCCGCTTCAACGTCATCGCGATGAGCGGGAAAGCCGTTGAAGCAGCAGGGGACATTCAAACGATCATTCTTGATAAGACCGGGACGATCACGTTCGGGAACCGGATGGCATCCGACATCACACCGGTCGGCGATGTGACGCCAGAAGCGGCGTTTGAAGGCGCGATCCTCTCGTCGCTCGCAGACGAAACGCCGGAAGGACGTTCGGTCCTCGAACTGGCAGGACTGCGAAACATGCCGGTTGATCAGGGTAAGTTACAAGGAGCGGAAATCATTCCGTTCCGGGCTGAAACCCGGATGTCGGGACTCGATTTAACAGATGGGCGCCGCGTGCGTAAAGGAGCGGGGCAAGCGATTCAACAATGGGTTACGGAACAAGGTGGTGTGATTCCGGATAACCTTCAAACGACGGTCGATCAGATTGCCCGTCTCGGCGGGACACCGCTCGTCGTCGCCATCGATCAGACGATCTTAGGTGTCATCTATTTGAAAGATACCGTGAAACCGGGGATGCGGGAACGATTCGACCGTCTGCGTGAGATGGGCATCAAAACAGTCATGTGTACCGGTGATAATCCGTTGACGGCAGCGACGATTGCCCGGGAAGCCGGTGTCGATGACTTCGTCGCCGAATGCACACCGGAAGACAAAATCCGTGTCATCAAACAGGAGCAGGCGGCAGGACATTTGGTCGCAATGACCGGAGACGGTACGAATGACGCACCGGCACTGGCGCAAGCGGACGTTGGTCTTGCGATGAACAGCGGGACGCAAGCGGCGAAAGAAGCGGCGAACATGATTGATCTCGATTCCAATCCGACAAAAATCATCGAGGTCGTCGAAATCGGCAAGCAGTTGCTGATGACGCGTGGCGCCTTGACGACGTTTTCGATTGCCAATGATGTCGCGAAGTATTTTGCGATCATCCCGGCGATGTTCATGGTCGCGATTCCGGAGATGGAATTGCTCAATATCATGCGACTCGATTCACCGACGACCGCAATCCTCTCGGCCTTGATCTTTAACGCCATCATCATCCCGATGCTGATTCCGCTCGCGATGAAGGGTGTTTCCTATAAGCCAATGACAGCGGATCAGCTGCTCGGACGGAACTTATTGATCTACGGTCTTGGTGGGGTCATCGTACCGTTCATCGGCATTAAAATCATCGATGTCTTGCTCGCAAGCATCCTATAAGGAGAAAAAGGACAATGAAACAAGCCATACGTGTGACGGTCTTCATCGCAGCGTTATGCGGGATCGTCTTTCCCGCGTTACTGACCCTGTTTGGTCAGTTGCTCGTACCCGATAAAGCAGCAGGTTCACTCTTGCAACAAAACGGAAAATTCATTGGATCGGAATTGATCGCCCAACCCTTCACGTCGAAGCAGTATTTCCATGGACGTCCATCGGCAGTCGATCAATTAGCGGGAGCATCTGCTGGGGATAACCTAGCAGCATCCAACCCGGAGCTCACTACGAAGATCAACGAGCAACAGGAACAGTCCAAAGAGGACGGACGTTCGCTTCCGGACGATGCCCGCGTGACATCCGGCTCTGGCTTCGATCCGCACATCTCGCTCGACTATGCACGGGCACAAGTGAATCGTATTGCAACCGAACGGGATCTCTCGCGTGACGAAGTCCGGCGGTTGATTGATCAAGAAGCAGGAAATGATGCGTACGTAAATGTGCTATTGCTGAATCTGGCGCTTGATCGGAGTCAGTCATGACACGAGGAAAGCTGAAGCTGTATATCGGCTCAGCTCCTGGTGTCGGAAAGACGTATAAAATGCTCGCCGACGCCCGAATGATCATCGAGGAAGGGCGGGATGTCGTTCTCGGATTGATTGAAACACACGGTCGACGTGAAACAGCCGCGATGATCGGCTCCTTGGAGCAGGTCCCGTTGTTGGAAGTGTTGTACAAGGACAAGGTGTTTCTCGAAGTGAACGTCGACGCCATCATCGCCCGGCAACCGGATATCGTCCTGATTGACGAATTGGCGCATACGAATGCGCCGGGATCCATCCGCAAAAAACGGTATCAAGATGTTTCGGCGCTGCTTGATGCCGGCATCAATGTCTATTCAGCCGTCAACATCCAACATTTCGAGAGTCTGCTGTTTAAAGTCAAGGAAGTGACGGGGGTCGAGGTCCGGGAACGGATTCCGGACCCGTTCCTTGGTGAAGCGGACGAAATTTTACTGGTCGATGTCACACCACAGACGTTGCGCGAACGGCTCGAACAGGGGAAAATCTACAGAAAAGAAAAAATTGAACAAAGCTTGAACTCGTTTTTTTCACTGCAAAACTTGGCGAGTCTGCGTGAACTGTCGCTCCGGCAAGTCGCGGACGAGGTCGACGATCAAGTTTATCAGACGCGGTTGTTGATCGAAAAAGATCCGAAGCTGTTACAGGAACGAATTCTTGTCTGTGTTCAGTTAAACGGAAATGCCCGGAAATTGATCTACCGGGGATTTCGGATGGCGAGTCGCCTAAAAGCAGACCTGTATATCCTGACGATTCTACCAGGACCAGAGAATAAGCTGTCGGCAGGGCAAGCAGAAGTCCTCGCTATGTTACGTGAGAGCGGGTCCTTATTCGACGCCGAAGTGTTGATCCGCATTCAAGGAGAACGCTCCATCGCGACGATCATCACGGCGGTCGCGAAGCATCACCGCATCACCCAAATCGTACTCGGTCAATCCGCCCGGACCCGCTGGCAGGAAATCCGGCGCGGCTCGATCGTCAATCAGATCATGCGGCAAAACCGGGGCATCGATCTGCAAATCGTCGCCGATGATCAAGTCTGACAGGATGTCTCTTCCGCGTAAATGCAGGAGATGTCTTCCGTCAGACGGGGACGATGGAAGTACAAAAAAACATCGAGGCAACGAATCGATTGATTCAATGCCTCGATGTTTTTGTTGTGTTTAACGGGCGAAGACCGGAATATCAAAGACAGCCGTGTAGCTCTCCATCTGTTGATACAGGTTATAGATCTGAGTCGTTTGTTTGACGGCCCAGCCCATATCCGTCGCGTACTGATGAACACCAGGACGCATCGGACTCCAACGCATTTTGTAGAGGGTGTTTTGATCATATTGATTATGCACATATTTCGTACTGATGAATTCAGCACCACCGATGATTGCCGCTTCCGGTGTGAACCAGCCTTGTTTGTATGCATATTCCGCTCCTGTGTTGATAGCATCAGAATCATATGCGCCGATGCCGTACATGTTATAAACGGTCCGTCCATTCCAGATGACGCCGGTTGCTAATTTCGAAGAACCGTTGCCTGTCTCAAGCAAAGCGTGTGAAATCAAGTACGCTTCGTTCAGCGAATATTTGGCGCCTGCATCGATGAAGGCTTGTCCACAACTGCCGGTTGAACACTTCCCGAAGATGCCTTTTGTCGCAAGGATCTTGTTGAGTGTCGCGGCTGTAGCGCCCGTTGATTTTGATAAATCAAGGAATTGATAGTACGCCGATGACTGGCGATCCACTTTCAGCGGATCTGCCGCGTTACGGACATCTGCTTCCAACGCATTTAACCAATAAATCGTCGAATAGCGTGTAGTCGATGTATAGATACGCGGATATGTCGTGTAGAATCCGCTGACGTTTTGATACACCTTGATCATCGCTTGCGGTTTGAATTGACCGTAAACATGACTTGCTGTCGTTGCGCCGGACCGGATGTTGAGTGGTGTTGTCGCTATGACTGTTGCAAGTGTTCCATTGACGGCATTAGGTGCTCCGCCTAGTCGGACATAACTCGAGCTGACGTACATCAACTTCGAAGAATATAGATCCGTTTGCGGCGGTGGATTTAGTTTCAATTGTGCACTGATGAAACTATCAAACGTAAAAGGCGTCGCCACTGAATTGTAGATATTTAATTTGGACGATGTCATGACGAGTGTCCCACTGTACGCATACAGCTTCTTCCCTTCGTAGGAAACTTCATACCAGTTACCGATTTTCCCTGTTACCGGCAAGACGGTGTTGAGTGAAACGGAAGCAACCGGCTGATACGCATCTCCGACATAGGACCGGAGTAAAGTCTTTCCTGTTGCCCGAACAAACGAATTTTTAATCGGTTTATAACCAATTGGTGAAGTTGGTTGACCCAGTTTGACGTAGCCTTTTTTTCCATTAACAGTGACTTGATGCCATTGACTATTTGTAGGCGTGACAATCAATGTTTTTGTTGTATAGACATTTCCTTTGTTTAAAGTGGCGATTGTACTTGCGGAATCTTTCGCATCACTTTTTACAGCGATGGATGCATCAAGCAAGAAACGTACTTCTGGGATCGTCTTTGTTTCGGTAAACTCATTTAATGTCGAAGCAGCAGCATAACCACTTTTTCCGGCATACGTGATTTTTAACCAGTTGCCGACTTGTCCAGTTACCGTAATGACAGTCCCGCTAGGAATTGTCGTGACGGCACCGTAAGACGGACCGGCGTATGAACGGAGTAGGGTCGCAGCCGACGTTTTATACTTCGTCGCTGATACTGCTTTGTAGGAAATTGGTGTCCCCTGATTGATGCGGACATAACCGGTTTTTCCGTTGATCTTCATCTGATGCCACTGCTCAGAACGACCGTTCGTGACAAGTTGTGTCGTATAGTAGATGTCACTGGCTGTTAGCTTTGTCAACGTATCAGCTGTTGAGTAATGATTTTTTTTCACATCGATTGATCTGGATAGTACGAATTGTGAAGGATGGAGCGTTTTCTTCGTGACTAGTTCCATCAATGTTGCAGCAGACACATAACCTGTTTTACCGCTTGACGATACTTTGTACCAGTCTTGGATTTTTCCAATGACCTGTACGTTTG
This sequence comes from Exiguobacterium sp. s145, assembly GCF_018618835.1. Lineage (NCBI taxonomy): Bacteria > Bacillati > Bacillota > Bacilli > Caryophanales > Exiguobacterium > Exiguobacterium sp. s145. The sequence goes on from NZ_JACSMV010000032.1 coordinate 8,062, forward strand.
TCCCCCCCGTGATTGTTGCTGTCGTCGCATACGAGTTACCTGCATATGTACGCAGTGTTGTAGTAGAAATTGTCTTCATCGCGATATTTTCCGGTGTATAGGAAACCGGTGTACCCTGATCAATCGGGATGTATCCCGTTTGACCGTCTTTCGTCACCCGGTGCCATTTTGATGAACCATTCGTGACGAGTTGATTCGTTTGATAGATATCGTTCGTTTTGAACGTCGTGACGGTTGTTGCCGTCGCTTTTGGAGCGGCTTTCATCGCTACGTCGGTTTTAAGCTTGAAGTTTGTTGTTGGGATTGATTTTGTCGTTACATGATTGGTAAAAGTGGCGTCTGACGTATAACCAGATTTTCCATTGTATGATACTTGATACCAGTTTCCAATTTGACCTTGGATCTTGATGACGGTATTACTTGGAATCATTTGTACGACTCCGTAAGAAGGACCAGCATACGAGTGAAGTGCTGTAGTGGTCGTTGTTTTTAACAAAAGATCGCGGGCGGGTTGATACTTGATGGCCTTTCCTTGATTGACTTTAACATAACCGACCTTGCCATCTTTTGAGATTTTGTGCCATTGTTCGCCGATTGGATTCGTTACGAGTGACGTCGTGTAGTAGACATTACCGGTTTGTAAGCTAGCAATCGTCGTACTCGATGACAGCGGAGACGATTTGATTGCGACAGCATTTGATAACAAGAAGCGTGATGGGTCTAATTTTACGGTCGCTGTGTATTCTGTCAAGGAAGCAGTTAAGGCGTAACCTGTTTTCCCATTGTACGTGACACGATGATACAGACCAGACCGTGCCGTTGATTTGACGATCGTTCCGCTTGGGATCGTGACGAGCGAACGTTTTGTTCCATCCGTCGCATCGTACAAAGCGAGAGTGGTTTTTGTCTTGAAGGCCGTTTCCAGAATCGTCGTGACGTCTTTTTTAGATGAACTGACGAAGGCTGCTTTATGAATATAGCCAGATTTGCCTGCATAGGTAACGTTATACCAGTCACCGATTCGTCCAGCCGTTTGCAAGGCTGTTCCCGTCGGTATGACGAGCTGGCGTTTATACCCTGTGCCGGCATATTGACGTAGGATATAGCTATCCGTTGTCTTTAACGTTGTCTTTGGTAAATTCGTATAGCTGATCGGCTTTTCATTCAGGGAACGGACGTAACCAGTCTTTTCGTCATATTTGACACGGTACCAGACTTCTCCAATTGAATTCGTGACTTTTTGTGAAGTGTAGTACGCATCCTGTTCATTTAATGTCACGGTGACAGGAGCAGTTGTTGACGCAGCCGTGTGAAGCGGCGTCTTTTTTGAAACGAGGAACCGTTGTCCTTTAATCGTTTCTTTTTTGTCGTATGCTGTTAGATATTTTGACTCGACATATCCCGTTTTTCCGTTGTATGAAATTCTTCTGAAAGAAGCGGATTCATACGTGGATGAAACGATAGTTCCGGTCTTGATCGTCAACAGGCGTTTCCGTGAAGATGTCGTCTTGTCGTACAGATAAGTATCGGCAGACAGACGATAGGTCGTTGCTTTTGTCGTTGCGGCCTCGGATGAGGGGCTGTAAGAAACAAATACACCGAGGACCAGGATGAAGCTGACCAGCATCTTCAAGGTTTTCGTGAATAGTGTCGTGTTCAAAGATCGTATCCTCCTAGTTAGAATTCGTCCGAAGACGTATCGGGCTCTAGGATGTCAATTCTAAGGTGTGAAATTAATTTGCCTATTCTTACTATCGACAATAAAACATTTATCTACAGTATATTTAGGATTTTTTTGAAAAAAGGGGTTTTGTTTTTTAAAGAACCCTCCTGTTTTAGAAAACAGAAGGGTGTAGGATCAGGAATTAAGCTCTTGAAGCAGTGATTCGAGGTGTGTTGTCGGACGGTCACATTGAAAATCATGACAGAGATAAGCGGTTGGAGCTGAATCGATTGGTTCATAGTCCGCGAGAAAAGGTGCGATGGACAGCAAGTCCGTCTTTTTGCCGACGAGCAGCGATAATTCCGGTATGCGTTGTACCAGGAGTTGCGATAAAAAAGGTTCGACTGCTTCCTGGGTGTCGGTCAGGATGATCAGCTCTTTTGGCTGCATTAAGGTGCGGACGTAGGCACTCATCAGACTGGCGAATCCGGTCGGCTGTGCTTTGACTTCGAGCGCAACGGATGCAAAAATCTGATGGGCCGCGTCCCGATAACTCGTCCGACCGGTCAGTTGGGACAGACGCAACAGATTCGAGACTGCTGTACTGTTTCCAGCGGGTGTGACGCCGTCGTACAGATCCTTTGGTCGAACCAATAAGGTTTCATCATTAACAGACGTAAAGAAGAAGCTGCTGTTGGAGTCTCCAAAATCACGGAGCATCCGTTCCGTCAGACAGAGGGCAGCATGGAGGTATTGACTTTTTTGTGTCGTATGATGCAGTTCCAGATAAGCTTCCGTCAAGAAGCTGTAGTCATCGAGAAATCCATTTCCTTGCACGTGACCTTCACGGTAACGGACTCGAACCGTATCGCCATCGATCAGACGGGTCTCGAGGAACGCTAAGGCACGTTCCGCGACTGACGTGTAATGTGGATTGGCAAAAACCCGTCCGGCCTTGGCATAAGCGGAAATCATCAGAGCGTTCCAAGACGTCAAGACTTTATCGTCCCGAAACGGACGTGTCCGCGCGCTGCGGATTCGAAGTAACGTCTGTCGTTCCCGTTCGAGTTGGCGCACGACGTCGCGAACAGGCATGTCTTGTTCAGCGGCGAACGCCTGCAGAGAGTGGTCGGTCCGCCGGAAAATATTCCGCCCCTCAAAGTTACCGCCAGGAGTAGCCTGGTAATACAGCGGGAACAAGGCCTCTTCCCCAAGGAACGTGGTCAGTTCCTCAGCGGTGAAGGTATAGAACAGTCCTTCCCGTCCCTCACTGTCCGCGTCTTCCGCCGAATAGAATCCTCCTTCCGGCGATAACAAATCCCGTTCGATATACGTAAACACTTCTTCCGCATACTGTTTGAACCGTTCGCGCCCGGAAGCTTGGAACGTTTCGATGCAAGCCGTCGCAAACAAGGCGTTATCATACAACATCTTTTCAAAATGTGGCGTTTCCCAACGGGCGTCGACGGTGTACCGGTAAAGACCAAAGCCGACTTGATCGGTGATTCCGCCGTCGCGCATCGCCGTTAACGTCCGCATGACCATCTGTAAGGCGGTCTCGTCTTCTGCAAAGCGATGATAATCAAGCAAAAAAGTCAGCAGGGAAGGAGAAGGGAACTTTGGTGCTTCACCAAATCCGCCGTTTTTGACGTCAAATTGCCGCATCGCCTGGTCAAAGGTGTCGTGAACGAGTGACTCGTCAAGTTGACCCGAGGTGTCACCATGAAGGACGTTTGATAGGGCCTGATTGATTTCAGTGCCGACCCGTTCAATTTTTTCGGGATCCGTCCGGTAATGTTCACTCAGTTGCAGCACGACCTGCCGGAAACTGGGAAGATTAAATTGCGGCGTTTTTGGAAAATAGGTCCCGATGTAAAACGGGGTTTGGTCAGGCGACATAAAGACGCTGAGCGGCCATCCCCCTTGACCGTTCATCAGTTGGGCTGCCGTCATATAAATTTGATCAATGTCCGGACGTTCTTCCCGGTCGACTTTGATGGAGATGAAACGGTCGTTGAGCAGACGGGCGGTCTCTTCATCCTCAAAGCTTTCGTGCGCCAAGACGTGGCACCAATGACACGTCGAATAGCCGATCGACAGGAAAATCGGTTTATTGGTCGCCCGGGCCGTGGCGAATGCTTCTTCCCCCCATGGATACCAGTCGACATGATTCTCGGCATGTTGCAATAAATAAGGACTCTTTTCATGGATCAATCGATTCGTAGCCATCTCTTTTGACCTCGTTTCTTCTATAGTAATGTCATCTCCCTAACGATACCGATTTTGAAAGGGGGAATCAACGGTTCGTTCAGTCCTTTAAAATAGGAAGATGAAAAAAAAATTGACTTTATAAAATAAAATGTGTTATATTAAATTTTGTCATGAATCGGGGATGATCACTCATGTGAGAATCTTTCACTTAAATACACAATTTAATAATCAGGTCAGGATTTTTAGACCTTACTGACAAATGAGTCAGACATAAGTCATCGCTTTTATTTTGTCCTTCTTCTGTTCAACTAGAAGAAGTTGACCCAGCAAGATAAACCTTCCATTCGATACTTTTCAGCTCATTCCGAGCGAAATTCTAAAAATCCCAGTAAATACGCAACCCAACGCGTAACTTGATTCTTGCTAAAACGCTTGATTCAGCTGGCGCGGCCAAGGAGCCGTAACAACGAAAGAGAGGTAGGGCTTTCGTCGTTTCAGGTGTTTTGATCACCTGTATCCTCGATTCTCATGACACCTAAAAACACACACGCTGAAAAGGCGTTTTTTTTATGCCCTTTTTTAAGCAATTGTCTGTCTTTCGTGTTTCTTCGTAACGTAAAGACGAATGATTAATTTTTGTAAGCGTTAACAATTAATTCTTTTACGAATATTAAGGTCTTTTTTTACACAAAATATACACTATCCGTAAATATATCTGATAATATGAAGAAGTGTCAGAAAATTCATAGGGGGTAACATCATGAAGAACGTCAGTACGTTTGGGAAGTGGGCATTGGTCGGCGCATTAACTGCAGGAATTCTTCCGCAAGCAGGCATTACGGTCGGGGCAGAAGGCGAAGGCGTCATCTTGTCTGAGTACATAGAAGGATCGAGCAACAATAAAGCGATTGAGATTTATAATGGTTCGGGGCAAATCATTAATTTAGCCGATTATACACTTGTCCAATATACGAACGGTGGACCTTCGGAAGCGAAAATCACATTGTCCGGCACGATTGAACCGGGAAAAACGTTGGTGATCGCCAATTCAAGCGCGAACGCAGACATCAAGGGAAAAGCGCAACAAACAACCGGTTCACTGAACTTCAACGGAAATGATCCCGTTGCCCTGAAAAAAGGGGAAGAAGTCCTTGATATCATCGGACCCGTCGGATCGAGCACGGACTTTGCGAAAGATACGACACTTGTTCGAAAGACAAATGTCACAGCAGGATCAAAAACATATGAACCGTCGCAATGGACAAGTTTCCCGGTCGATACGTTGACGGATCTCGGGACACATGTTGCTGAAGTAGGAGACATCTTGGTCGCACCAACAGCATCACCCGTCGGAGAAGTCAAACGCGGCGATCAAGTCACACTGACGGGCGAGGGAACGATCCACTTTACAGTCGACGGCTCGACACCGACAGCAGAAAGCCCTGTTTATTCTGGACCGATTACAATCAATGACGAAGTCACGATCCAAGCGGTTGTGGTTAAAGACGGTAAAACATCTGCCGTATCGACGTTCAAATATTACATCGCACCACCCATCACGAAAATCAGCAGCATTCAAGGGGTAGCCCACACGTCACCATACGCGGATCAACTCGTCCGGACGACCGGTGTCGTCACGTATATCGTTGATGCGAATAACTTCTACATGCAGGATCCAAATCCGGATAACAACAGTAAAACGTCTGAAGGAATTTTAGTGTATGCGAAGAACCACGGCGCAGCCGTCGGACAGACCGTTGCAACGACAGGATACGTCAAGGAATGGTTGCTTGGCGGATACAGCGACAAGTTTGATACGGATCTCGCGGTGACGGAAATCAGTACCGTCAATCTTGTGAAGGGCGCATTGAACTCAGGATTGCCGGCAAGTATCGTTCTCGGGGAAAACGGTGTCTTGATTCCGACGAAAGTCATCGACAACGATTCATTTGCTGAATTTGATCCGGCTGAAGATGCGATTGATCTATACGAAAGTGTGGAGGGGATGCGTGTCGCACTTCCGAATGCCATCGTTACGGGACCACAGGCCAACCGGACGATTCCAGTTCGTACGCAAACAGCAGATAAAATCTATACGAAACGCGGTACACCAATTCTGACAGAAGATAACGCCAATCCGGAGCGACTGTTCGTTGAAATGGGCAGCAGCTCGTACCGTGCGAAATCAGGGGACCGTTTCGAAGGAACAATCGAAGGGGTCATGAGCTATAACTATTCGGCGTATAAAGTACTCGCGAAAGCAGCGGATCTGCCGAAGCTGATTACGAGTGAAGTCGATCGTCAACCGACGAACATTGAAACGGGCGATTCGCGTCTGACAGTTGCTTCATACAACGTGGAAAACTTTGCTTCGACGGCAGATGCCGGAAAAGTCGATCGTGTATCGGAAGGTATCGCGACATTCCTGAAAACACCAGATATCGTCGGTTTGACAGAAATGCAGGATAACGATGGTGCGACAGACAGCGGTACGGTCGATGCATCGAAATCGTTTGAGACATTGATTGCCGCAATCGAAGCGAAAACAGGTGTCCGCTATGCGTATACGGATATCGCACCGGAAGATAAAAAAGACGGTGGACAACCGGGCGGAAACATCCGTGTCGGCTTCCTCTACAATCCGGCGCGTGTCTCACTTGCACCAGGCGTAAAAGGAACAGCGACACAAGCCGTTGCCGTCGAAAACGGTAAGCTGACGAACAACCCGGGTCGGATTCAGCCGAACGATCCAAACTTCGACAGCTCACGTAAACCACTCGTCGGAGAATTCATCTTCAAAGGCGAATCGTATCATGTCATCGTCAACCACTTTAACTCTAAAGGCGGCGATGGAGCAGACTTTGGTAAAAATCAGCCGGTCGTTCGTAAGAGTGAAGTACAGCGTCATGCGATTGCCGGAATCGTCCAAAACTTCGTTAATGAACTGGAAACAGAAGTCAAAGATTCAAATGTCGTCGTACTCGGTGACTTGAATGACTTCCAGTTCTCGAAAACACTGGATATCTTAAAAGGCGACAACCTTTGGAATACAGTGGATGATCTTCCGAAATCGGAACGTTATTCTTACGTCTATAACGGAAACGCACAGGTTCTCGACCATGTTCTGATTTCAAAAAACCTGAAGCCGTATACGTCTTCTGATATCGTCAACATCAACTCGGATTATATGGAAGCAGACGGTAGCGCGAGTGACCACGATCCAGCCATCATTTCGATTCAAGGGATGGAAAGTGCTGTCGCCGTTAACGGAAAAGCGGAAATCGGAAAATGGCGTGCCGTTCAAAAAGGGAACCATATCTTCATCGAACGTAAACTAGCCGGGAAATGGGACAAAGCGAGCGAAACACATGCCGATCAACAAGGTGATTTACTTGAACTCCGTGTTTCTCAAGGACGTCCGTATATCCAGGTAAAAACGAAAAAAGGCAAAACGATTTGGCTTGAACTGTCGAATGGTTACAAATTAAAAGAAACAACGAAATACTAAGCGGTTGTATTAAAAAAAGCGGACTTAATTTGGGCTAACCTAAAATTTTGAGACAATATAAAACACCTTCGGAGTGGTACACTTTTAAAAAGTACTAATATCGGAGGTGTTTTTGC
>NZ_JACSMV010000033.1:0-8008 GCF_018618835.1 Exiguobacterium sp. s145
CCCATGCCGAACACGGAAGTTAAGCACTTGAACGCCGAAAGTAGTTGGGGGCTTCCCCCTGTGAGGATAGGACGTTGCCAGGCCAGTAAAAGACCGATCTGCATTTTGCAGGTCGGTCTTTTTGTGTTATGTGAAACTTCAGATTGTTCTGATTATTGGTGGAGTCATTGACATGCCACCTCTCGCTTGTTACCATAACATCAATATTCTTTTATAGAAGAGAAAGCGAGTGGATAACATGTGGGAGAACAAATTTGCTAAAGAAGGCTTGACGTTTGATGACGTCTTGCTCGTACCACGTCGTTCAAGTGTCTTACCGCGAGATGTTGATTTGTCTGTAACATTATGCGAAGGAATTACATTAAACATTCCTTTAATCAGTGCAGGGATGGATACCGTAACAGAAGCTCCAATGGCGATTGCCATGGCACGTCAAGGTGGTCTTGGAGTCATCCACAAGAACATGTCGATGGAAGATCAAGCCGAACATGTCGATCGTGTTAAGCGGTCGGAGAATGGTGTCATTACAAATCCGTTTTACCTCACGCCAGAACGACAAGTCTATGATGCTGAATATTTGATGAGTAAGTACCGGATTTCAGGTGTTCCGATCGTCAATAACGAAACAGAACGTAAATTGGTCGGTATCTTAACCAACCGCGATCTCCGTTTCGTGAAAGATTACTCGACGGTTATTGAAACTGTCATGACGACGGAAGAACTGGTCACAGCAAAAGTCGGTACCTCTTTAGAAGAAGCCGAACAGATTCTCCACAAACATCGGATTGAAAAGTTACCACTCGTCGATGAGAACGGAGTTTTAAAAGGTTTGATTACAACAAAGGATATTGAAAAAGTTGAGCAATATCCGCATGCAGCCAAAGATTCATTTGGACGTCTGCTCGTCGCAGCAGCTGTCGGTGTAACGAAAGATGCCTCGGTTCGTGCCAAGTTCCTCGTAGATGCAGGAGTTGACGCATTGGTCGTCGACACGGCACACGGTCACTCAGAAGGGGTTCTCGTGAAAGTACGCGAACTTCGGGACGAGTATCCGAACTTGCCGATCATCGCAGGAAACGTTGCAACAGCTGAAGCGACACGTGACTTGATTGAAGCAGGTGCTTCTGTCATCAAAGTCGGAATTGGACCAGGGTCTATTTGTACGACACGTGTCGTGGCCGGAGTCGGTGTTCCACAAATCACAGCAGTCTTTGATTGTGCAACAGAAGCCCGTAAACACGGTGTCTCGATTATCGCTGATGGCGGAATCAAGTATTCCGGTGATATCGTCAAAGCACTCGCAGCAGGCGGTCATGCAGTCATGTTAGGCAGCCTTCTCGCCGGCGTGGAAGAAAGCCCGGGAGAAATGGAAATTTACCAAGGCCGTCAATTCAAGACGTATCGTGGTATGGGATCGGAAGCCTCAATGAAACGCGGCAGCCAAGACCGTTATTTCCAAGAAGCCGACAAGAAATTTGTTCCAGAAGGAATCGAAGGTCGCGTCGCATACCGCGGTAAACTCGGTGACTCGGTTTACCAACTCGTCGGAGGGATCCGCTCAGGAATGGGATACTGTGGTTCTGCTTCACTTGAAGAATTACGTGAAGAAACACAGTTCATCCGGATGACAGGTGCAGGTTTACAGGAAAGCCATCCTCACGATATTCAGATTACGAAAGAAGCTTCAAACTATACACGTCAATAATCAAAAATCCTGCGACCTGAATAGGCCGCAGGATTTTTTTGTGGATAACCTTGTGGATACTTTTATTTTAACTGCCAAGCGGCAACGAGTTCGGTCAGTCCTTGCATCAATTGTTGTTCTGTTAAACTGGCAAACCCGAGGACAATTTGTGGATAAGCTGTGGATAACGGCAACTGGGCATAATCCGATAATCCATATACTTGGATCGAGGAGTCCTTCGCTCGTCGCAGCAATTCCTGTTCTCCCATGCCATTTGAGACGGAGAGGACGACATGCAGTCCGGCACTTTCTCCCGTCAATTTCAGAAAAGGTACATCCCGGAGAGCGTGGACAACGACATCGAGTTTGCGGCGGTAGATTTTCCGCATGCGGTTCAAATGTTTCTCGAAGTCGCCCTCTTTCATGAAGCGCGTCAAAATCGTTTGATCAAATCGGGAGACACTACACGTATAGTATGGAAATTCAGTTTGATAGCGTTCTAATAAAGGTCGTGGCAATACCATATATCCGATGCGAAGGGACGGCATCAGTGATTTTGAGAATGTACTCAGATAAATCACCCGTTCACTGTCCATACTGTGCAAAGAAGGAATGGATTTTCCGCTGTACCGGAATTCGCTATCATAATCGTCTTCTATGATATAACGGCGATCCGATGCAGCGGCCCAGTTTAACAGTTGACGGCGTCGATTGACGGATAAAATACTGCCCGACGGAAACTGGTGAGCCGGTGTCACATACATAACATCGACAGGACTTTGAACGAGGGAAGGAATCACTAAGCCGTTTTGGTCGACCGGAATCGGAACCGCCGATCGTTCATGACTTTCAAGGATCAGACGTGTCGCATGATACCCGGGATCTTCGATGCCATAGGTTGTCGTTTTTCCTAATAAAAAGATGATATGCGGTAACAATTGCTCAACACCGGAACCGATGATGATCTGCTCCGGCGAACAGACGACTCCCCGTGAATGGTAGAGGTACGTCGCAATCTCGAGACGTAATGATAGATCACCTTGCGGGTGTCCAAGCGAGACGAGTGATTGATGTTGTTCGTCGATGACATCTTTTGCGTGTTTCCGCCAACGGGAGAAAGGAAAGGATGAGCCATCGATTTTACTGGGATGAAAATCGTAACGCATGGCTGGTTGTTGATTTGAACGTTGACTTGTCGGCAGAGGCGTTGTTTTGACGTATGCCAGTTCTTCGTAGGCTAAGACGAAGTAACCTTTCCTGGAAACGGATTCGACATATCCTTCTGCGACCAACTGTTGATAAGCCAGTTCGATTGTCGTCTGGCTGAGATTTAAAAACTGACCAAGCTTTCGTTTCGATGGTAATTTCGTTCCGTAAGCAAGGCGTCCTTCAATGATTTCCTGACGGATTTGCTGGTACAGCTGTTCGTACAGCGGACGATTTCCGTCCCGTATCAACTCAAACGATAACATGTCCATAACTGATCTCCCTTTTTACTGACCTGGTTAATTTATCATAAACTGATACTTTTAAAATAGTCAACGGGGAATATACTAAAAAGTATCACCGATTGGAAATACTATCACTGTCTAGGGGGAGTTCATAATGATGGAACGGCAACAAGGATCAGATCGTGTCAAACGGGGAATGGCTGAAATGCAAAAGGGTGGCGTCATCATGGATGTCGTGAATGCGGAACAGGCTAAAATCGCAGAAGCCGCCGGAGCGGTCGCTGTCATGGCACTTGAACGGGTGCCATCGGATATTCGGCGTGACGGGGGAGTAGCCCGGATGGCCGATCCGCTCATCACGGAAGAGGTTCTGCAGGCAGTATCCATTCCCGTGATGGCGAAGTGCCGGATCGGACATATCGTCGAAGCAAGGGTCCTCGAATCGTTGGGTGTTGACTTTATTGATGAAAGTGAAGTCCTGACGCCGGCAGACGAGGAGTATCATTTATTGAAGTCATCGTTTACAGTACCGTTCGTCTGCGGAGCACGTGATTTAGGAGAAGCGGCGCGCCGGATTGCAGAAGGAGCAGCGATGATCCGGACAAAAGGGGAACCCGGAACCGGCAATGTCGTCGAAGCTGTCCGGCATATGCGCAAGATTCAAGCACAACTCCACCAGATTCTTCATTCACAACCGGATGAATTGATGACGCGTGCTAAAGAGTGGGGCGCATCTTACGAGGTCTTACAACAGATTCAGACAACAGGACGTCTTCCGGTCGTGAATTTTGCGGCTGGCGGAATCGCGACTCCAGCCGATGCGGCATTGATGATGCACCTTGGAGCCGAAGGCGTATTTGTCGGTTCCGGTATCTTTAAATCGGAACATCCGGAACGCGTCGCGAAAGCGATTGTCGAAGCCGTGACATACAAAGACGATTTCGAACGGATTGCCCATCTGTCGAAAGGACTCGGAACAGCGATGAAAGGAATTGATGTGACGTCGATGCCGTTTGAAGAACGGATGGCACCACGCGGATGGTAATCGGTATATTAGGTGTCCAAGGCGCCGTGCGCGAACATCAAGAGATGCTTCATCTGCTTGGAGTCAAAACGATGATCGTCAAATCAAGCGCGGACTTGGACGGAATCGACGGTTTAATCTTGCCTGGCGGCGAATCGACGACGATCCGCCGGCTGATTGACCGTTATGGTTTACTGGATGTCTTGCGACGTCAAGCTGACACGTTGCCGATGTTCGGGACATGTGCCGGGATGATTTTGCTGGCAAGCGAATTGACTGAAGGTCCTTCCCATTTAGGGGCGATTCCGATGACGGTCAGACGCAATGCGTTCGGACGACAAATCGACAGTTTTGAAACCTCCTTGAACGTCGAAGGTGCCGGTCAGGATATTGAAGCTGTTTTTATTCGAGCTCCTTTCGTCGAGCAGGTCGGAGAAGGAGTACGTGTCCTGGCTGCAATCGGGACAGCCGCCGTTGTCGTCGAGACGGATCTTCATCTCGCCTGCTCCTTCCATCCGGAGCTGACTTCAGATCGGCGTCTTCATGATTATTTCATTCAAAAAATCAGACGGCGGACAGCTGTTTCTGTTTAATCAAAAGTAAGAGAGAAACCGTCAGTTTCCGGCTGTCGGTTTCTTTTTTTGTGCTACACTGAAAAGATATAACATCATTTGAAGGAGAGGACCGATGAAACGTCTTTTCACACTCTTTCTGAGTGTCCTTATACTGACTGCTGGTGGACAGCCGATGACAGGTCATGCAGAGACACCGGACATTCAGGCAGAATCTTACATAATGGTCGATGCGGTAACAGGCAAGATTTTATTGGCTGAACAGGCTGATTTGGCTCTGCCCCCGGCTTCGATGACAAAATTAATGACGCTTTATCTCGTGCGTCAGCAGATTGAGCAAAAAAAATTATCTTGGAATCAAACGGTTCGCCCAAGTGAAAAAGTACTGAAGCTTGCGAAAACGCCGGGAATTGCCCGGTTGCCGATTCGGAAAACAACGTATACCATCCGGGAATTGTACGACGCAGCTTTTATTAAATCGGCTAACGATGCCGCCGTTCTCCTGGCAGAAGTCATGGCCGGAACGGAGAAGCAGTTCGTGGAACGAATGAATGAAACAGCTGTTGCACTAGGGATGGAAGATACCGAATACGCCAATGCTTCAGGACTCGATGCCGTCGATGCGACATTACCGGGAACAAACTTGATGACGGCGATGGATATCTCTCTTTTGATCATCCGCTATATTCAAGACTATCCGGATGTATTAGATGTGACAAAACGTTCGTTCATTACAATCAATGGAGAAAAGGTCGAAAACTCCAATAAGATGTTGCCGCGCCAACCGTATGCGTACAGCGGAATGCGGGGGATGAAGACCGGGACGACGGACCTTGCCGGATACTGTTTTGCGAGTGTCGCTACACGCGGGAATTTAACACTCGTATCGGTCGTCATGCGAACGACATCCGATAAAGCCCGGTTTGCAGAAACGAAAAAACTGCTGGATTACGGTTTTTCTTCTTTTGAACCGTTGACGTATTACGGAAAAGGGGAACAAATCAAAGGTGTATTGCCGATTCGGGGGGCAAAACAATCCCGCTACGATGTCGTGACGAAAACAGCATTGTATGTGACCGTGTTAAAAAACCAAGCGAAACCGCATACGCCTGTCTTTCAATTTTCAAAAGCAGAAGCACCGTTAAAAGAAGGTGAAATCATCGGGACCGTCCAAGTGGAAGACAGCGGACGATACTTACCCGGATTCACTGTTCCTCAAGCTACAGTAACCAGTGCTGCGAAGGTTGAGCTGGCGAGCTTCCAAATCCGCTTGTTCCGCGCCGTTTCGGCCTGGTCCAAAAAAATCAGTCAAGCGATTCATCAACCAACCCTTGTCAACCGTAAAGGGGATAGTGTAAAGTAAAGCTAATCTCATAATGATGTCATGAACGGACCAAGTAGAAGCATTTATTCTGTTAAGAGAGCTAGTGGGTGGTGCGAACTAGTCAGAAGGATACTTTGAATCGAGCCGGATCACACACCTTGCGAACAAGGTGCGGGTACGCCCGTTATCGCGTCTTTAGAGTTGGCTGATCTGATCAGCAATGAGGGTGGCAACGCGGATCCAGGTGATTCGTCCCTCTTCGGTTTTTTAGAACCGGAGAGGGATGGATTGCCTTTTTTTATTGAAAAAAAGGAGGAAGAAACATGATTGATATTAAACGACTGCGTCAGGATTTTGACGCGATTCAAGAAAAACTGGCTCACCGGGGAGAAGATTTAACGGATATGAACCGGTTCATCGCCCTTGATGAAAAACGCCGGGAATTGATTGCCAAAACAGAAGTCCTGAAAGCGGAACGAAATGAAGCGACAAAAAAAATCGCGGAACTAAAACGCAACAAAGAAAATGCGGATGAAGCAATTGCTGCGATGCGCCAAGTCGGGGATGAAGTCAAAGCCCTCGATGAAGAACTGCGTGAAGTCGAAGCGACGCTGAATCTGTTGTTACTCGGTATTCCGAACGTTCCCCATGACAGCGTTCCGATCGGTTCTACGGAAGATGATAATGTCGTCATCCGCGAAGTCGGTGACAAGCCGGCGTTTGATTTTGAAGCTGTACCCCACTGGGATTTGATGGAACAGTTGAAAATCGTTGACGTCGAACGGGCCGGAAAAGTAACGGGAAGCCGTTTCGTCTTTTACCGCGGTGCCGGTGCACGTCTTGAGCGGGCATTGATCAACTTCATGATGGATTTACACCAGGACAAAAACGGATATACGGAAATCCTGCCGCCGCTCATGGTCAACCGGGATTCTATGACAGGAACAGGACAGCTTCCGAAATTCGAAGAAGATGCGTTCAAAGTCGAAGATACGAACTACTTCCTTGTTCCGACAGCAGAAGTACCGGTGACGAACATGCACCGGGATGAAATTTTGTCAGCGGATCAATTGCCGATCGGTTATGCCGCCTACAGCCAATGTTTCCGGTCTGAAGCAGGTTCTGCCGGCCGTGATACGCGCGGTTTAATCCGTCAGCACCAATTCAACAAAGTCGAACTCGTCCGTTTCGTCAAACCGGAAGAATCATACGAACAGCTTGAATTGCTGACAGGGCAAGCGGAGGAAGTTTTGAAATTACTTAAACTTCCGTATCAGGTCCTCAGCATGTGTACAGCGGATCTTGGTTTCACAGCTGCGAAGAAATATGACATCGAGGTCTGGATGCCGAGCCAAGGGGTGTACCGTGAGATTTCTTCTTGCTCAAACTTTGAAGATTTCCAAGCACGCCGGGCACAAATCCGTTTCCGTCGGGAAGCGAATGCTAAACCGGAATTCGTTCATACATTAAACGGATCAGCACTTGCAGTCGGTCGGACAGTCGCTGCCATTCTTGAGAACTACCAGCAAGCAGATGGATCAGTTGTTATTCCAGAAGTACTTCGTCCTTATATGGGCGGTCTTGAAGTCATTCAAGGATAAGTAGGAAGGGGGAGATTTCCCCCTTCTAATTTTTTAAAAAGTTTTTTTAGAAAAAAGCTTTACACAATAAAACCAAGATGCTATCATAATTTATGTCAGGAAGGCGCTCGTACAATACGACGCTCAATTATAAGTACGGAGGCGTACTCAAGTGGTTTAAGAGAACGGTCTTGAAAACCGTCAGGCGGCGAAAGCCGTGCGTGGGTTCGAATCCCACCGCCTCCTCCATTTCTTTTTTTTTACCTGAAAACTACATATAACTTGGAGGCGTACTCAAGTGGTTTAAGAGAACGGTCTTGAAAACCGTCAGGCGGCGAAAGCCGTGCGTGGGTTCGAATCCCACCGCCTCCTC
>NZ_JACSMV010000033.1:8108-14241 GCF_018618835.1 Exiguobacterium sp. s145
CACTTCTTTTTTTTACCTAAAATTACATTTAACATGGAGTCGTACCCAAGCCCGGCTGAAGGGGACGGACTCGAAATCCGTTAGGGGTCGCAAGGCCCGCGTGGGTTCGAATCCCACCGACTCCGCTTATACAAGCATCTCCCATTTATGGTGAGGTGCTTTTTTATTGCATCGATCGAGAGTGGCATGCTATGTTTTCCTACATCTTAGACAGAAAAAGGAGCAGCAATTATGACACTCACGAAACAAACGTTACTCACCCATTACCAAGACACGATGGAATTTGTCCGCAGTCTTGAACACATATCAGAGGAAGCATGGCGGACGCCTTATGCGGAAGGGAAATGGACGGTCGCTGAGATCATCGGTCATCTATCACCGTGGGACCGGTTCCTTGTCGCGGAACGCTTGCCGTTTATCTTGGCAAATGAGCCATTTCGTGTAAAACCGGACAGCCAGGCTGTTAATGAAGAGGCGGCAAAAATGAGCCGGGAACAACAACGGATTTTGACGATTGACGAATTCTTAGTCAGTCGTGACCGCTTGCATCGTGCCGTTGAACTGATTCCGGAAGAACGTTTGGCGGATACGTTTACGTCAAAAGGAAAAACCATTTCGCTTCTCGATTTTTTAGGGGCCATGATGCAACATGATTTACATCACCGGTCTCAAATTGAACAAGTCACTGCAGTCTGAAAAAAGCCCGTCGACAGAAATGTCGACGGGCTTTTGGATTAGCGGATTTTAGCAGTGCGGGCAACTTCAAGTTGTTTATCGATTTTTGATAAAATCCGTTCGATCGATTCCGGCTCGTTTAATAAATCGTATTCATCGATTGATAAACGGAGAACCGGACAAATCGTGAAGTTATTGATCCAGTTCGTGTAACGTTCGTACATCTCTTCCCAATACTCGATTGGCGTTTGTTGTTCCATTTCGCGTCCGCGTAAGCGAATCCGCTCAAGAACTTGTTCAAACGAGCCTTCGAGATAAATCAGGAGATCCGGATGCGGGAAGAATGGTGTCATGACCATGGCGTCAAACAAACTCGAGTAGGTTTCGTAATCCGTTGGTGACATCGTTCCTTTTTCGAAATGCATCTTCGCGAAGATACCTGTATCTTCGTAAATCGAACGGTCTTGAATGAAACCGCCGCCGTATTGGAAGATTTTCTTTTGTTCCTTAAAACGTTCAGCAAGGAAGTAAATTTGTAAGTGAAAGCTCCAGCGCTCGAAATCATGATAAAATTTGTCCAGGTAAGGGTTTGTATCGACTTTTTCAAGAGATGTCCGGAAACCAAGAGAGTCTGCTAGACCGTTTGTAATCGTCGATTTACCGATACCGACCATTCCACCAATCGTAATGACGGCATCTGCCGGGATGTTATACTTTTCACGTAATTTCGAGTTCATGCGTGGTTCGCTCCTTCATATAATTCGTTGCGGATCTTTGTCAGGACGTATTCTAAATCTTCCGGCCGTTTGACGAAGTCGAGTTCATCTCCGTTGAATCGGATGACTTTCACTTCCGGATGTTTGATTTGGTAATCTGTGACGAACGTCTCGTAGTCAGCCGCCAGTTGTTCGAGGTAAGCACGTGACATGTTTTCTTCAATCTCGCGTCCGCGTAGAGCAACACGTTTCATCAACGTGTCGATGCTTGCATCTAAATAAATGACTGCATCGGGCTTTGGCATATCCGTTGTCAGGATCGAATAAATCTGTTCGTACTTATCAAGGTGCTCGACTTTCAGAGAACGATGGGCAAAAATAAGGTTTTTAAAGATATGATAATCAGCGACGACAGAGCGTTGTTTACTGAGATAGTGACGTTCGATATCATCGAGCTGCTTAAAGCGATTACACAGGAAGAACATTTCCGTTTGGAAACTCCATTCTTCGATGTCTTCATAGAACTTTCCAAGAAAGGGATTTTCTTCGACGATTTCGCGTAACATAGAAAATGAGAAATGGTGACTGATGGCGTTAGCAAGTGAAGTTTTTCCAACACCAATAGGTCCTTCAACCGTTATGAACATATTCAATTACCCTCCGTTCAGCAAAGTGCAATTTATATTTTAGCACAAAGCAGCGGCACCTGCCGAAGTTTCAGCGGGAGAATTTTTGTAAAGATAGGAAGTGTGATGATGGAACGGCATGAACACTATATGCGCCTTGCCATTGAGGAAGCAAAAAAAGCAAAAGCAATCGGTGAAGTCCCGATTGGTTGTGTCATCGTCAAAGGCGATGAGGTGATTGCGACCGGTTATAACCACCGGGAAACGAATCATCAGGCGACGGCACATGCCGAATTACTCGCAATTGAAGAAGCCTGCAACAAGCTCGCCAACTGGCGTCTCGAAGGATGCGAACTCTATGTGACGCTTGAACCGTGTCCGATGTGTGCAGGGGCCATCATGCTGTCGCGGATCGAACACGTCATCTTTGGAGCCGTTGATCCGAAGGGTGGATGTTGCGGCACTTTGATGAATTTAGTCCAGGATGAACGGTTCAATCATGTTTCGCAATTAA
The DNA here is from genome assembly GCF_018618835.1 of Exiguobacterium sp. s145. NCBI lineage: Bacteria > Bacillati > Bacillota > Bacilli > Caryophanales > Exiguobacterium > Exiguobacterium sp. s145. The sequence goes on from NZ_JACSMV010000033.1 coordinate 10,640, forward strand.
CGGGTGGCGTTCTTGAACAGGAGTGCGGTGAGATGTTGACGTCCTTTTTCCGGGAGCTCCGGGCGAAAAAGAAACAACGGAAACGGGCAATGGGTTGCAACGGGACCGATGAAACAGTATAATGAAAAAGCACTCGAAACAAGTGCCACTAAAATACGATAAACCATTTGCCGTGCTAGGTGGGGATGTAGCGGTTCCCTGTCACTCGCAATCCGCTATAGCGAGACTGAATTCCATATCGAGGGATAGGATTGGTGTGGTCTGCCTTACGTAAGTAGCGTTGACGTCTGAGTCCTGCGCAACAGATACCCATGAACCAGGTCAGGTCCGGAAGGAAGCAGCCTTAAGTGGTGCTCTCTGTGTGCCGCAGGAGCGCTTGGACTGAGCAGGCTGCGTGAGTAACGCATGTTGAACCTATTTCAGAATATGGTGCGCGGCAGTTTAATTTTAGATAACAAGTCTACAGCCGGTTTCGGTTGTAGACTTTTTTAGGTAGAATAGAAACAGGATTATAAATAGAGGAGGCGCAAACTTGGCCTATCAAGCATTATATCGTGTGTACCGGCCGCAACGTTTTGACGAAGTCGTCGGACAGGCACACATTACCCGGACGATTCAAAACGCCTTGATGGAAGAACGGATGTCGCATGCCTATCTGTTCTCTGGACCACGAGGAACGGGGAAAACAAGTCTGGCAAAAATCATTGCCAAAGCAATCAACTGTGAACAAGCGCCAGTAAATGAACCATGTAACGAATGTCCGACATGTCGAGCGATTACAGAAGGATCAAGTCCTGATGTGTTTGAAATCGATGCCGCGTCCAACAACGGCGTTGATGAAATCCGGGAAATCCGGGATAAGGTCAAATATCCGCCGTCAGAAGCAGCGTACAAAGTATACATCATTGATGAAGTCCACATGTTATCGACCGGAGCCTTCAATGCGTTACTTAAAACATTGGAAGAACCGCCTGCACACGCCATTTTCATCCTGGCGACGACAGAGCCGCATAAAATACCGGCGACGATTATCTCACGTTGCCAACGTTTTGATGTCAAACGGCATGAAGTCGATCAATTGATGGAACGGATGCAGTACATCTTATCGGATCAAACGATCGGCTATACGGAAACCGCATTGCGGTTGATTGCCCGGGCAGCGGATGGTGGAATGCGGGATGCCTTGAGTCTGCTCGATCAGGCGGTCGCTTTCTCCAATGGAGATTTAAATGATGATGCTGTGCTGGAAGTGACGGGTGCCGTAGAGGATGAAGCGTTACTTGCTGTCGCCAACGCCCTGCATGCTCATCAAGTCGATCAGCTTTTACAGACGCTGGAACAGATGCAACGCGCGGGGAAAGACTTGAAACGGTTCGTCGAAGATTTGGTCTTTTTCTACCGGGATACCTTACTCCTGAAAGCTTCTCCGACGGCGGTTGATCTGCTGGAGCGGGCACGACCGACAGCGGAATTCAAAACATTCGTCGAGACGATTGAGACGGAAACCTGCTTCCATATCATCGAGCAGTTGCATGACTGTCAACAGCAGATGCGGTTGACGAATCATCCCCGTGTTCTGGTCGAAATTGCGTTCATTCAGATTGCGGAACAAGGACGAACGACCGGACAGATCATGCAGAGTCTCCAGCAAGAGGTACGGGAACTGAAGGAACAGATGCATCAGTTGAAAGTCACGGGAGTCCCGGCTGCTGAAGGAACGCCTGCGCAACAACCGGCCAAACGCAAACAAGCCCGGCCAACTGTCCGGATAGCGAAAGAGCGGATTCGGCAAATGTTGAGTCGTGCAGAGAAGGCACAGCTTCTTGAAATTCAAGAACGTTGGGATGCCATTTTAAAGTTAATCCTTAAACAAGATGGTCCGATTTACTCTTTGGTGCATGAAAGTAAACCGGTCCTCTGTTCGGAAGATACATTATTGATTGAGTTTGATAACGGGAAAGGCTGGCATTTTGAACAGGTTATGACCAACGAACGGACCCGTTTCGTCATTGAAGAAGCACTGTTTGAGGTCTGCGGTGTGAAACGTCAGATTCTTGCGATTCTCGATAATGATTGGAAAGAACTAAAAGCAGAGTTTGTTGCGAAACGAAATAGTAGTAATATAGAAGAGAAAGAAGTGGCAGTCGAATCGGAAGAAGATCGACTGTTGTCCGAGACGCTCGGACGATTTGGTGATATCGTAGAATTCGAAGACTAATTTCAGTTAGAGGAGGAAGAATTATGCGTGGTATGGGAAACATGAATAACATGATGAAACAAATGCAGAAGATGCAAAAAGATATGGCGAAAGCTCAAGAAGAATTAAAGGACTTGACGGTTACGGGAACAGCTGGCGGAGAGATGGTCTCTGTCGTAGCGGATGGTCATAAAAATATCATCGATGTCATCATTAAAGAAGAAGTGGTTGATCCGGACGATGTCGAGATGATTCAAGATCTCGTTCTTGCTGCTACAAACGATGCTTTGAAAAAAGTAGATGAACTCGTTTCGAGTAAAATGGGTAAATTTACACAAGGAATGAACATGCCGGGAATGTTTTAAACTGTAGGGGGAAACGAATTGCAATATCCTGAAGCAATCAGCCGCTTAATCGAAAGTTTTACGAAGTTACCGGGTATTGGTCCGAAAACAGCTGTCCGTCTTGCGTTTCATGTTCTTGATATGGAAGAAGATGATGTGCTGATGTTCGGAAAAGCACTCGTGAGCGCAAAGCGTGATATCTCATATTGTAGTATCTGTGGGAACATCACAGATAAAGATCCGTGTTACGTTTGTTCCGATAAACACCGTAACCGGACAATCGTCTGTGTCGTTCAAGATTCACGTGATGTCATCGCGATGGAAAAGATGCGGGACTACCAGGGCTTGTACCATGTATTACACGGGGCAATCAGTCCAATGGAAGGAATCGGTCCTGAAGATATCAATGTATCCAGTCTATTGACGCGTCTGCAGGCAGATGAAGCCATTACTGAAATCATCTTGGCAACGAATCCGAACATCGAAGGGGAAGCGACAGCGATGTATCTTTCCCGATTACTGAAACCGACCGGTATTCGTGTTACACGGATTGCTCATGGTCTTCCGGTTGGCGGTGATTTGGAGTACGCGGATGAAGTCACATTATCCCGTGCCATGGAGGGAAGACGGGAGTTATGAATTGGTTTCGGAAAAAAATCCGGAGCGAATATGATGAACGCTTTCTCCGTGAACTGGCGCTGGCGCAAGAAAACTACTTGATGAAACGCCGTTTACTTGAAATCAGTTACGATGACTGTGGTGATCTCGAAGCTCAAATGAAGTTAGCGGAATCCGTTTATTACTTCTATATTAGAGAAGCGAAGAAACGGCGAGTCTCGTTACCGACTGTTCGCTTATAATGAAAAAGAGGAAGGCTGCCGCCTGGTAATGAGGTGGTAGCCTTCTTTTCTATTCTTTTTAAAATTAATTTAACAAAAGAGTTGTCATGTTGTAATTATCGTGGTATATTAATTCTTGTCCTTAAGAGGACGAGCGCACTGCACGAAACAAGAAAAAAACTTCTTTTAAAAAGTTGTTGACTTATTGTTTCAGACTTGGTA
>NZ_JACSMV010000034.1:0-6377 GCF_018618835.1 Exiguobacterium sp. s145
ACTTGGTTCTCGTCAACGATCCGTTTCGACAGCTTATGAAGAAAATCTTGACGTTGATTTACAATCTTCTCATGCTTCTTGGCGAGGATGACCCTCGCCTTGTCTCGATTCTTACTCCCCATTTTTTTGCGGGACAAGGCACGTTGTGCCCTCTTGATCTTCTCTTCGGACTTTCGAAGGAAACAAGGATTTTCAACTTTCTCAGAAGTCCACTCGTCGTTTGTCATGATGGCGAAGTGTTCCAGACCAAGGTCAATTCCTACTTTATTCTTAGCGGGAACCCATTGCTCTTCGGATTGATCGACAAGAATGGAGATGAAGAATTTTGAGGTCTTCGTCATCGAGACCGTAGCGGACTTGATCACACCATCGAACGGACGATGTTGCTTCAACTTTACGAAACCGATTTTAGGAAGTTTCACCTTACGATCTTCGATTCGTATGCTCCCCTTCAGATTGTTGGTCGTGTAAGAGGCACGGGCGTTGTGCTTCGATTTGAACTTCGGAAACCCGACAGACGGATCTCGAAAAAAGTTGTTATACGCTTTGTTCAAATCCATCTGAGCGTTCGCAAGGGAAAGGCTGTCGACTTCTCTGAGGAAAGGGAATTCCGGCTTATACTTTGCTGGTGTCGGGAGCTTCTGTTTCGCGTCAGGGTTCAGTTTCGAATCTTCATACAATCGAATCCGCTCTTCGAGCATCTTATTGTAGACGAAACGGACACAACCGAACGTCTTCACGAAATATTCTTGTTGGGGTTTCGTCGGATAGAGTCGAAACTTGTACGCCTTCAGCAACGCAATCACACCTTTCCTTTTGATTCGTTACACTGATTTTATCAAACAATCTCATTCTTGAAAAACAGGGCGATTCATCTCCCACCTATGCTGGGCTTCGCCCTGAGACGCTTAGAGGTAGGAGAATTCTCGCTAAATTTAGTTAAAGACATTCCGTCCTGCGAAACAGACGATGCGATGTTCAGTCAGGCGGCCCGAAGCTTTCCGATTGCGGTCGCTTCGTTCCACGATTTCCGGCTGGCGCATCAAATCGATGAGTCGATCCCACTGTCAGAGTATGCGGAAACGATTGAGTTGTGTAAGCGTCTTGCTTTACACAATTTCGTTTAAAAAACAGGACACAAAAACACTTGTTGTAGATATCCCTTAAAGGTTTGTCTGCAACAAGTGTTTTCAATTGTACTAATTCTTTTTATTCACTATATCGCTTGCTGTCTTTTATCAAATGTGTGAGCAATCCTTCCTGATAACCGGCCAACTTCTTGTCTCTGATTTGTTTTGCTAAATCGATTAATTGGACATGCCGGATACTGTTTAACTTACTTAGACGCTCTTGATTTAATCGGACAGATGGTAAGGACGATGTATAATCCGTAGGAGACATTCTCCATAAAACAGCCTGCTTCGGGTAACGTTCTAAAATCCGTTGGGCCATTTGAAGTCCTTCCGGATCAAAATCACCACTGTAATGAATCCTGCAACCGGCTAATGCCAGCAAATCAAGCATTTTCCAGCCGGCAATTCGAATTTGACCATGTGTACAAATCAAGTTCATTGTCGGAACATCATCCAGGATGGCAGAGAACACACCCGAATTTTCAACGACAAATACATCTTTTCCTTGACTCAAATGACAACCGTCCAACCGCAATATCTCTCGCAATGGGACGTTTAAAACACTTTGTTGCTGACTGGCTGCTGCGAACACCGGATGGATACCCCCGTTATACGTCGCTTGGATATTCGCAATTGAGATGAAATTTGAAATATCATCGCGTAAGACACCGAACGTGAGTAACAATGCATTGATGGCTTCACTCGAAGTCGGATAACCTTCTTGTTGATTAGACAAATGATACAGATAATGAATGAGACATCTTCCTAAAACAGTTGATCCGTCGAAGGCATGGGGATCACCCGCTATGCGTTGCGCATAGACCGAAATCCGCTCCAAATCAGATGGTTTTTCGGTAATCGCAAGATGAAGTGTCTTTAAAATCGTCTCATTTTCATCTAGCTGTTTCAGTATCCAGCGATGTTTCTCATTTTTTGCTTCAAGCAATGATAACCAGTCTGATAATTGAGGATACCTGATCTTTCGTTGCTCGAATTTCTGTCGTCTCAGTTCTTGTTCATCTATTCGGAGTTGTTGCTTCCACAAAATCGGCTCTTGAAAGTACAGTTCCAATAGTTCATGTAAATCGGCAACTTGAAAACGTGTTTCCTGAAGGCGACGTTCGAAAAGTCGTAACGAAACCGTTGGGTTCTCTTGTAGGTGATGAACCGACCGTTTTAAAAAACCGCTGAGATGATTCAGCTCTTCCTTTGTGAATTGTTCAATTTTGACCGTTCCGCTTACTTTTCCTAATGATTCGTACTTTTTTCGAAACAGTTGAAACAGTTTTTCATAAACAGGATACTGAGTAAAGTAATTTACCGCTTCTTCAGCACGGTTACTCATTGCTCTATCCTAGATTTCCCGTCCCATTCATAACGCATGACTGTGACGAAATTTGCATTTTTAGGTCGAAGTAACTCGGTTATCGCCAGTGACGAAACCGTCGTATAATCGCCCCATAACACTTGGGAATTCATGATGTAATTAAAGCCTAACGCTTCCACTACTTCAAACATTTCGCTGATATTATTTTCGTCAACTCCAGCAAATGCCTCATCCAACGAGATGATGTAAGGTGCATCTTGTTTCGCCTTCTGATACCTCGAATAACAGGCAGTGAACAATGGCACATACATCGCCATCGCCTTCTCTCCCCCACTGAACTTAAAGAAGGCATCATTTTTTAATTCACGTTTCGGCTCATTTGGTCGTACATACCATAATTCAAAGGAAAACCATTTTCGGTAATCCAACACGTTTTGAAGCACTTGGAGTAGAGTCTGTCCTTCTCCAGACTCTAACATCATCTGTTTTGCAAACTGAATCCGCGAACGAAAATGTGCGGTAATCCGATCGAAATCATCATCCTTCAGCAATCTTGCATCTTGCTCTAACAAATCGACTAACGCCTTTGTGTCCATTTCCTGTTCAGAATCCGCCGTCTTTGGAACCCACTTGATTGAAAATTTCAATCCGGATGATGTATCTTGATTTTCCATCAAGTCTTTCATATTTTTTGTCCATTGTTTGGCATTATGAATTTTCGCACGCAGCATCTTCCCGACGGAGTCTAATAGGATGTCTTCATACAATTGACGATCCAATGCGCTTAGACGGTCTTGTTGAAGCGTATATTCTGAATGAATCTCATCAAAGAGTTCGTGAGGCAACACTTGATTACCATGAAGCTCGAACTGAAAAAGAATCCGGCTGAAGGCACGTTGCCACTCATGCAAAAGACTTCGATTTCCGACTTCCATCACGTCTTCCTCCCATTCCGGCAAGTCACGGCGGGGGCTAGATTGACGCATCCGATATTCAATCAAATCTGATTGAGTCTCGTTAAATAATTTAGTCAAACGTTCTTCTAAACGAGAACGTTCTTTTAGTGCGAATGTTTTCAGATGTTCTTTCCAAGTTTCAAGGTTTTCTTTGTCATCCAATTGAACATTTCTCCAGGCAGCTCTCATGTTTCCTTCCCACAGTTGCTCTAACTTCCGTAAGAAATCGAGTTGTTTTTGACGCGATTCACTTTGTAGGACAAGATTTTTTTCACGTTCTGTAAACGTCCCGATCTCTTTTGAGATGACTTTCATCCGCTCTTCGGATTGACGAATTACTTCGACAAGTTCTTTGATTTTTTGTTCGATTTCTTCAGCTCCAAGCAGTTTCAACTGTTCTTCAAGTGCTTCGATTTCATATTCGACTCTTTCTCGTTCCTGAGTCACATCGATCCATTCCTCGTGCGCAATCTGAATGACATGTTCTTGATCTTCGATGCGTTCCGTCCGCTCGACGATCCGTTCTTCGAGTTGACAAATCTCCCCATGGCGTCTCATGCACGTTTCAATAGCGTCGATGTAGGTACGCATGAGTCGTTGCGCCTGTTGATAGGCATCCACCGTCATTTTAATCGAGAGTTCACTGGTCTCTTCTTTAAGCTTTGCCTTGTTTTGACGAAGCGTTTGATTTAAGAGGGTCCGTTCGGTTTCAAGACGTTCCAACACATCTTCATGACGTAACAGGAAACGTGTTGTCTCCTCAAGCTGACGTGTTGCTTCCTGTAAGTCATCCTCTTTCGGAAATGCCTTCCACCAGTGATCGATTTGAGTCATTTTTGTCTGTATCTCCGTCAAACGGCTGTTTTGTTCTGTCAGCCGTTCCTCATAGACACGAATCTCTGCGTTCAAATCGGTAACGAGCTGCGCACGATGCCGTTGTCTCGCTTCTTTTCCGATATAACAGATACGCTCTTGATCAGGTGCATGACCTTGAAGAGAACCGAAACGATATCTTACTTCATCAAAATCAAGCATGATGTCGCCCTCTGTATGAATCGAAATACTTTGTAAGATATGCTCAATTCGTCCTCGCGGTAACGTCGTCTGTTCTGCGTCTACTTCTAAATAATCAAATAATGTTTCACCGGTCAGAACAGCACGTGGATGTAACACACAATCATGTTCTACCTGTTCATCGACTTCTAAAATCAAGGCGTCCAATAAACCACTCGCCATCAAGACCCGTTCAATGCGCAGAGCTGTATCCGGTGAGACGTGATGTCGAAACGATGTCACTTCGTATAACGGAGCATGTGGCTGTTTCGAACGTCTTAACGCAAGGCGTGCTTCTTGGCGTTGTGCATCCCGAACAGGTTCTGGATCCTCCTCCTCGTTGACCAACCGATCACGTTTTTCCTCGAGAATTTGTTTTTCTACAGACAACGCTTCATATACTTGTAACGCCTTATACTGCTCCGCTTTGAGTTCCAGTTTTTCTTGCTGGATTTGTTCAAAAAACGGCTCTCTCACTTTTTCATAAGACACCGTCTGCGGCACATCTTCTAGTGAACGAATAAACCGGCGGCTTGTTTCCTCTGCCAAAACAAAGGAAACTTGATCGGACCAGTCGTATAACTGTTCGACGATCCGTTGCCGTTCTGTATGTTGCATCTCTTTCCATTTAGCCGCATCATTTCTCGATCGGTCAACGACTTCTTCCACTTCAGAGGCTTGTCGCGTCTGTTCTGCGTAACGCGACTGAAGGGTGGCCAGTTCTCGTAAGGCTTCGTACAATGTTCCTAAACGTTCCTCGTGCTGCCGAGCCATCCCTTTCCATGTTTCAAATGAAAAGTCCTCTTCTTTTTGAGCATATGCTTTACGGTAAGTTTCATGTAACGAGAAGTCACTTTCTTGCGCTTCATACTCGATTTCATCGATTTGATCCGTTTGTGCTTCGATCAGTTGTTGGAGTAAAAAGACTTTCTCGTTCTTATCTTTCACCAATTGTCGTCGTTTGTCTTCTTCACGTTCTTTATCCCGCTCTCGTCCCGTCTGTTTTTCGATCAGCCGGTCAAGGGTTTCCGTTTTTCTTAACTTATCCTGTTGCCAATGAAACACTTCGTGACGTGCCAACTCCATCTGACTGTTTTGGGCAACCTGATATTTAAGCGTAAGCTGATCGTGTTCATTCGTATGCGTGATTAAAGACTCAGACAAATTCTTGATTTCACTTAATTCGTGTTCCAAATCGTTTTCTTCTTTTTTACGTTCTTTGATGATTTCTTCCCATTGTTCCACTTGATCGAACATTAACCTTTCTTCATATTCCTGATAAGCGGTCTTGATTTTTTGGATGGCCGTGACTTCACGTTCCAACTGTTCCATCTGTTGTTCGGTCTGATCCATTTGCTCAAGAGAATCCGAAAGTGAAACGAGATCGTCTTCCGACAAGGCAGGCAAAGCTGCTTCTAGAATGTCATAAATAACAGTCGGCTTAAAATCTTTAGAGAGTTTCGGACTTCTTAATTCAATGAGTAACTTGATTAGATCGTCATAAGCAACGATGTCATCAAACCCGAAGACATACCGATTGACGAGTTCTTTGTATTCTTTTTGTGTCGTGACGACCATACCGCCGTCACCGATTCGATTTTTCAATTCGATTCGTGAGAGTGGTCTCTTATCCGTACCATTTGCACTCCGGACGGTTTCATAGAGTTGAAAATCTTCACGAATCCGCCGTCCATCCGTAATGACGAACCCTGTGAAATGGATATCCTTTCCGCGTTTCGCCTGCAGACGGATTCCCGTCGTGATGTATTGATTCGTATTTTTACGTTTGTATTCTAAAAAAAGATAACCTGTACGCTCTTTGAACTGCTCCCCGTCAAGTAGACAGGATAAATAATAAAAATCTTTTAAACGGCTTGAGCTCTGTATTCTAATGGAGCCAAGCCGTTT
>NZ_JACSMV010000035.1:0-6206 GCF_018618835.1 Exiguobacterium sp. s145
GGCAAGTCTTTTTCTTTTTTCGCAAAAGGAGTGCAGAACTGTGTACGTTTCCGTCGCACAAGTCTGCACTCCTATTTTGCATTACACAGAATATCTCAGAGCTATATAGTTTTAATCAAGATTTACATCTGAAATTCCCTTATTCCAAACAAAAATTATTCACAGATGAGATAATACAAAAACTACAAGTAAAAGTTTTGCATGAAATTAAATTGAATAACATAAAGTCCTTTGTTGATGCTTTTGAAAACAAATTGTATGAAAAAGCAGCAAATATTTTAAATGGGCAACCAATTTTGATTTTAGATAAATTAGAAATTTATCATTTACTATCACAGAAAAACGTAAGCCTTGAGTTGTACAGTTTTTTGAAACAAACTACTTCAAACTTTATGGATGAAGATATAAAAACTAAAGTTAGAGCCCACTTAAAAAAACTCAAGAATGAGGCTTCTGATAATATTACCAGAGATAGATTCATCACTTTACTGTCTGACTTAAGATAAAAATAACAATTAATTCTCAGGAGCAAATTCACGATTAGAAGCTTTATCAATGGCAGCATTTACAGTTACAAGATTCACGTGAGGTTGGACAGAGCAGGCGCTATAATCGAAATAGACCAACTCGGTTATACACGTAAATAGATTAAAAAAGTTCAAGCTAGTATGCCGTCTGAAACGGATTAGACAGATAAGAAAACGGCTGAAAAAAGCAGATTCCATCTTAAGAGATTGAATATATAAAGGGGCAAGAAGTAGGATGTTTTCATCTATCACCTCTTGTCCTTTTATATGATTTCATCGATTATTGCTTTTTTTAAAGAAATTTCACTCCAGTTTCTTCGTCGATTCTCCAAAAGTTATCCAGCATATCTTTATGCATATCGTTATCCATTTTAGAAAGTACTTCATCGACTACGTACTTTTGATGTTTTTCAAGCAAATTATCATATAACCAGCATGTTTCTTTAAGCATGTCCTCCATTAGGCTTCTCCATCAAGTAATTTCATTAATCTTCCCATAGCTCTTCCATCAACTCATCAATTTCACTGGAGAGTCGCTGCCGTTCGCGATCATCCTTCTCGATATGACCGTATTCATCAATCCAGATAACATCGCCTGACTCCACCGTCATCGGAAAGCGAGAAATCAGAATGTCTTGCATCCCATCCTCGAACTCGACGACGACCCATTTCCCCTCAATCCGATCGACGATACCTTTTCGTTTCGTCATTTCGATTTCTTGATTGTGTACGATGAACCGTTACCTTCAAAGACGATCGTGCCGCTCTTATCCGTTCGTAGCATCGTCGCTTTCGCCCGCTTCAGGTTCGTCACGACTTCCTTCGTCGGATGACCATAGGCATTCTTTCCAACACTGATGACGGCGTATTTCGGTTTGACGTATTTGAGGAACGTCGCGCTCGTCGAGGTCTTCGCCCCATGATGCCCGACCTTGAGAACGTCCGCACGGAGCGTCTTCTTCTTCGCAATCATGTCTTGCTCCGATTTCAATTCTGCATCTCCTGTAAAGAGGAAGGTGTTTTTCTTATAGGCGACGTGTAGGACAGCACTCCAGTTGTTCAGATCACTGTTCGCGTAGTCCTTGACTGGTCCGACGAACTGTGCCTTCACGCCTTTGACAGGAAGCGAGACTCCTGCCTTCGCTGTCTTGATCGTCAGCTTCTCGCGTTTGACGGCCAGTAGGAAGTCCTTATAGGCTTGCGTCGTATGTTTGACCTTCGGGGCATAGACACTCTTGACCTTGAACGAGTCGAGGACTTCATCGAGTCCTCCGATATGATCGGCATCCGGATGCGTCGAGATCAGCATCTCGATGTCACCGACCTTCTGTTTCTTCAGATAGGCGACGAGCTCATCACCCTTCCCTTTATTCCCACCGTCCATGACGATATCCTCACCACTCGGCATCTTAATGTAGATTGCATCACCTTGTCCGACATCGATATAGTGGACCTTGATTTTCGGTGTCGCCGCCTCCGCGCTCTGTAACGGTCCTACTAATAAACCAACACTCGCGAGCGCTAGACTAGCACCCATCCATTTTCGTTTCATCTTGCATCGCTCCATTCTCTATTCGTAAGTTATTTTTATTATACAGTGAACATCAGGATAAAGTTGGGGATATTTCCCACATGTCACTTTTTATTGTTAGGTGCAGCCTTCTAACGAAAAAGCACACAAAAAAACAGACCTTCAAGAGGTCTGGTCCAGATAGTGTTGCTGAATGAAGGCGAGCAATAGATCAATATCAACGAACCAAGTCACATGCTCGATGCAACCGTCTACTTCGCGCACAAACCGAACCTGAGCATCGAGTATTGTCACCTTTTGCGACTGTTCCATCATGTCGTTCCATTTTTTAGATTCCTCATCCATCAAAACCGTACTCATTGCTTCATTCCTCCTTAGTTTGCTTGAATACAGCATACAATCGGGAGTAAAGCTGTACGAACTGAATTGATTCAAACAAGCATAAGCGTTATCTGAATCAACAAAGGAATTAACCGAGCATTCAGATGATTTTTCAACGCATCCATCAGAAAATGACTGTAATTCTAAGGAGTACTGTCCCCTTCCCCTGGCCATTTGTCTAAAATCGTCTCAACGTCTAACCATACTCAACGTACTCCCTCGAATTCATAGAATGCAGGCGCCTTCTCCATGTCAGCATCCAGTTTTAGCATTTCAACCAGTGAAGGCATCAGTTCTTTCGCGGTTTGGTAGTCCACCCAACTTACATCCGTGATTTCTTGATCCGGATCCATGATATCGATGCTTCCACCGATGATCTGAACGAAGAAGGTAATGATTAATGCATGATGTCCTTTCTCCGAGAAGAAGACTTCTCTAACGGAATGCATCCCGATGACCTTACTTTCAAACCCTGTCTCTTCTTTTACTTCACGAATGACCGCCTCTTCGAGCGTTTCATCTTTTTTCACAGCTCCACCTGGCGGACTCCAGTAAAAAGAATCGCCTTTGACGTTCTTTACCAATAATAAGTTCCCATTCTCATCATGAATCAGGGCTTAAGCTACATCTATACGTTTCAAAGTATCCCTCCTTTGGTTATTATGGCCTGTAGAAATAATCACCTTACTACTCCTCTAATCTAATATAAAGGATAAAAAAGTAAAGCGGATATAGACTAAAAATGAATCGTGTATCTATTATTCTTTACTTCGCATCGACTAAACCGCGATGTCAAAATGGAATTCTTTCTTCTTTACTTCATTCCTTATTTACCCAAAACTTATTTTCTTATCTTCTTACGCTCCGTGCCCTGTGTCGCATGAGCCCAAAAGCTCATTTGTCGTCTACGTTACTATAGAAAGATCAGACGGAAACATCTACGTCATAATCAATCGATCTAGATCAACTATCTGTTCATAGTCCTCTATCCATTCGATCACTTCTAAACTCACCATTACTTCACGAATGTCACTCTTCCCTATAGAGGAGACCATGCACAGACTCTTGCCCGCAGTGAACGGTTCCACTGCGGGTTTCTCACTGCCTTTGGATTTGGGACAAATCCATTCATTATTCGCTCGTGCTTTCTTAAAAGAAAAACGACACCGTTTTGTGTACGTCGACGGATATGTCCATTTTTATAATCTGAATGATTTCTTAGAGTAACACCAGTTAATCTTCAAGATGTCCGAATAGTGGGATGTAGGTAATATCCAACACAATGACTACAAGTTACGATGGTAGGGATTCATTGTATCATTACAATTTTTTGGTTAATTTTTTTTCGCATGTTATAATTATACAAATAACATTTTGGAGGTTGCTATGAAAAGAATACTCGTCATTTTATCATTCGGATTTTTGTTGGTTTTTGCTGGGTGTAGCCAGGCTGGTACAGAGGAAACCGGTAGTTATGCAATGATTGTAATTGTTAACAATAAAGAATATAACGGGACAGAAGTTAAATTAGATGCATCAAAGCAACAAGGAGAAAAAATTAGTGAAGTAATAAAAGAAACAAAAGCAAGTGAAATGCCTCAAGGGAATAATCAATCGAATCATTTTCCTGTCGGATCAATTATCTATTCTGTTAAAGGAACAGATAATTATATTATTGTGAAAGATAAAAAAAATAAAAGATGGCTTTTAGAAAAGGTACTAGATAGAGAATAATTGTCATTCTCTATCTAGTACCTTTTTATTGAATAAAAGTATTTTAATATGGTATATTATGTATCTAAAACATAATAATAGGAGGTATTGCTTTGAAGAAGGTTACTTTTGGTTTGATTGTATGTATTGTAATGAGTAGTGGGATTGATGCTCAAGCCCATGATTTACCTAGTGCCGGTTCAGAAAGTAAAGGATGGAAATATGTTGGTGCACATTGGTCGGGAACAAGTACCAAATATTTTGAAGCTACAAGTGATACTTGGGAAGCTCGTTTTTTAAAAGGTGTGAATAAATTCGAAAAAGAATCCGATGATAAATTTTCTATTAGTAAAGTTTCTGTAGGGAAATCGGAGAATTTTATTGAAAGTTATTCTTCAAAATCTGCCACTTGGGTCGCTAGAAGAACATTTTATAGTACTAGCAAAGACCATCCACAAAGATGGAGAATACAGTTTAATAGTGCCAAAGAAGCTGAGAGCTGGACAACTGTTTCTGCACATGAAATTGGTCACGTATTTGGTTTGGCTGATTTATATGAAGAAAAAAATAACGGAAAATTAATGTTTGGAGAAGATAACGGAACGAGAACGATGCAAAAATCAGATAAGACTGGATTTAACTACATCTATTAAAAGGAGGGAATATTAATGATTACAAAGAAATTAGCGATTACAGCAGGGATTTTAGCTTTAGGGATTGGAACAACTATTTATATTAATGATACACCGAAAGAAAATTCGACATTACATACAGAAGTTAGATCAAAACAATCGCCTAATGATATTGCTTTAAAGAAAGTTAAAGAATTAAATGAAAGAGTTGCTGACGGAAAAGAAAAAGTTATTTCTCAAAGTGCCGTTTTTCCTGATACAACCAATGAAGAGGCTTTTCAAGAAGCTGATATAGTAATTAAAGGCACAATTGATTCAGTCATGCAAGAGTATACGGAGAATACAGATATTCCGTTTACTGATTTCAAAATTAATGTCGAAGAGTATTGGAAAAGTAATAGTAATGTAGAAAATACTAAACAATTAATAGTTACTCAAGATGGAAACACAGAATTAGAGTTTGAAGGACACCCCTTAATGAAAATAGGTGATGAATACGTTCTATTTTTAAAGAAAGTTATAGATAATAACAATGAGGAAAAGTTAATCATGATTAGTGGACCTAGCGGCAAATTCAATGTAGATAATGAGATTATCAATCAAGAAGTCGATAATCAATCTGTCGATGGTGAAAGTGTAGAAGAATTTATTGAAGATTCTTCAAACGGTGAGGTAACTGAGCCTATTATTGAAATTGAAAATGAGTAAATAGTTGCATTAATTTATTTGATAATATCGATAAAAAAATTTAGCCCAGCACAGTTCCGTTTTTGAAACTGTGCTTTTCTATATTTTAGTAAAATCATGAAACTTAAAAATATAATTGAAGCTATGTTTCAGATTAGCACTAATCGGTTCAATCGTAAAAAGTGAAATATACACCTTGTTCTAATTTCGCATATCCTGTATGCGCAAAGATTTCTGCTTTTCCGTTTGTTCCGTCAACAAAATTAGATATATCCCAAGTCAATGGATTAGTTCCATAGCCATATTTTTTACTAATCAACTGTTTATTGATCTTATCGCCATCAGTTTCGTAAAGCCATACAACATAAGTGTTAGTACCACTTATTCCAGAAGGTCTAATTTAAACGTTACCACCACCTGAAGAAATCGTCTGTGTACTTTCAATTTGCTGATTGTGTAATTCAGTATAGCCAACTTTATCCATCGTTCCCCCTGCATATGTAACTACAGTTTTAGCTGATTCTTGTGTCGTACTGATTAAAGAAACAGCAGGAATCATGCAAGCTACTAACGTAAACTTCTTCAAACCCATAAAAAACTAGCTCTTTTCCAAATTATAACTGTATATACAATTGTAATTTACATAAAAATGGCTCATCACCATAACACGTGGTTGCTATTTTAACCACCAAGCTCGAGGCGCAATCTCAAAAAGAATCGTTCGAGGTTTCGGTA
>NZ_JACSMV010000036.1:0-6160 GCF_018618835.1 Exiguobacterium sp. s145
TGAACGCCGAAAGTAGTTGGGGGCTTCCCCCTGTGAGGATAGGACGTTGCCAGGCCAGTAAAAGACCGATCTGCATTTTGCAGGTCGGTTTTTCTTTTAAAAGTACTGAAAGAAATGATGTCAGTATAAGTTCTTTTGAAAAAAAGGATCAAAAAATGAAATAAGACTTGTCTTTTTTAAAAGTACATGTTATATTAATATCTGTCGAAACGTTATATCATCGCGGGGTGGAGCAGTCTGGTAGCTCGTTGGGCTCATAACCCAAAGGTCGTCGGTTCAAATCCGGCCCCCGCAACCAATTTTTATAATTCAAATCCGAAACGTTTATCGTCGCGGGGTGGAGCAGTCTGGTAGCTCGTTGGGCTCATAACCCAAAGGTCGTCGGTTCAAATCCGGCCCCCGCAACCAATTTTAAACTTAACTTCAACTTTACTACGAAACGTTCAGCGTTTCGTATTTTTTTTTGTCTTTTTTGTTCGGTACAATGGAGTAAGAGAAAAGGAGGAGGACACCGATGATGGAACTTGAAATGACGAGTCTCGAACAGACGACGACACTTGCCGTTACACTTGGCCACCGTGCCTTTGAAGGAATGGTTATCACGCTTGATGGTGACCTGGGAGCTGGAAAGACGACGTTTACACAAGGATTTGCGAAAGGTCTTGGGGTGACACGTAATGTCAACAGTCCGACGTTTACGATCATGAAAGTCTATGCCGGACGACTGCCGCTCTATCATATGGACGTGTATCGTCTGGAAGGCGGTGATGATATCGGTCTTGAAGAATATTTAAATGGAGACGGTGTCGCTGTCGTGGAATGGTCGGAATTAATTGCCGATGTCCTTCCACCAGAACGTCTTGCGATTACGATTGAACGGACGGGTGATGATTCACGCCGCTTTCGTCTGGAACCGATCGGTGAGAAGTATATCCAACTATGTGAGGGGTTAAAGCAATGAAAATCGTAGCGATTGATACATCGACGAAACAACTGTCTGTTGCGTTATCGGACGGACAACAGATTTTGGCGGAAGCCTCTTATGTGACTTCTTTGAATCATGCGACAAAACTGATGCCTTTACTGGAACGGATGATGCAGGAAGTTAATTGGTCGCCACGTGATTTAACACGGATTGTCATCGCTGATGGCCCGGGTTCATATACCGGTCTTCGGATTGGTGCAACGACAGCGAAGACACTGGCCTATACGCTGGGTATTGATTTAGTCCCGGTTTCGACGCTTGAATTGATGGCAGCATCGGCCGGATCAACCGGACGAATCGTTGCGATTCAGGATGCCCGTCGTGGAACAGGTTTCGTCGGTTTCTATGAAGAGGGTCAACTGGTGGGGGAAGAACAGCATACAGTCATAGCTGACTTCGTCAAGACACTGCCGACCGACACGAAAATCACAGGTGATACAGACAAGTTCACGACGGAACTTCAATCCTTCACTATCGTTGATCCCGCATTCCGTGCACCACGGGCCGGTGTCCTCGCCTTACTCGGTGCTAAACGTGAACCGGTTGAGACCCACGCGTTCGAACCGCGTTATCTGCGTCTCGCCGAAGCAGAAGCCAAGTGGATTGAGGCACAACGCCATGACTAAGGTTACGATTCGAAAAATGACGGTCGTTGATGCACCGGGTGTGCATGCCGTGGAGCTGGAGTCGTTTGCGACCCCGTGGACTTTGGAATCGTTCATCGCGGAGATGACACAAAATCCAAATGCGTATTATCTGGTCGCCGAAACAGAAGAAATCATTGGATTTGCGGGACTATGGCATATTGCTGATGAAGGACATATCACGAACGTCGCCGTTAAACAAAAGGCGCGCGGTACGGGAATCGGAGAAGCACTGCTCGTTGCTTTGATCGAACAGGCGAGACAATTAGGGTTACGGGCAATGACACTTGAAGTACGGGTGTCGAATACGCCGGCACGAACGTTGTATGAAAAGCTGGGCTTTTTATATGCTGGAACGAGAAAACGATATTATCAAGATAATAATGAAGATGCAGCCATCTATTGGTTGGAACTGGAAGGAGACGAGTGATGACACAGCCGTTGATATTAGCGATTGAATCAAGTTGTGACGAGACAGCTGCGGCTGTCGTCCGCGGAGGGACAGACGTCTTATCGAACGTCGTATCCTCTCAAATTGAAAGTCACAAACGTTTTGGAGGAGTAGTTCCGGAAGTCGCGTCCCGTCATCACGTGGAACGGATCACGTATGTCATCGATGACGCGTTAACGGAAGCCGGTGTCACAATCGATGAGATCGATGCGATTGCCGTGACGGAAGGTCCGGGACTTGTCGGAGCGTTACTCGTCGGTGTCAGTGCGGCAAAAGCATTGGCATTTGCCCACGGTAAGCCACTTCTTGGTGTCCACCACATCGCCGGTCACATCTATGCCAACCGTTTGGAACAAGAACTCCGCTTTCCGCTCGTCTGTTTGATTGCATCCGGCGGACACACGGAACTGATTTACATGCCGGAAGACGGCGTGTATGAAGTCATCGGTGAAACGCGCGATGATGCAGCGGGCGAAGCCTATGATAAAGTAGCACGGACCTTGAAACTTCCTTATCCGGGTGGTCCCCGGATTGATCAATTGGCGCAAACCGGTCAGGATACATTCCATTTCCCGCGAATTTGGCTCGAAAAAGAGTCGTATGACTTCAGCTTCAGCGGACTCAAATCGTCTGTCATCAATGCCGTTCATAACGCGGAACAACGCGGCGAAGTCATCATTCCGGAAGACCTGGCTGCCAGTTTTCAGGCAAGCGTCGTCGAAGTGCTCGTCACAAAAGCGATCCGTGCCGTCAAAGAAAAGGGCGGCAAACAGTTGCTTGTTGCGGGTGGCGTCGCGGCCAACCGCGGACTGCGGGCAGGATTGACGGAAGCCTGTTCACGTGAAGGCATCGAACTGGTCATTCCGCCGATGCACTTATGCGGTGATAATGCCGCGATGATTGGAGCGGCAGCGATTCACCCTTACCGGGCAGGCCGCCAATCGACACTTGCCATGAATGCCGAACCTGGGCTAGATTTAAAGTAAGGAATTCGAAAGACATGGGGGAAAAATGGAATGAAAAAAGTCATCATCGTGTTATTAGGTGTACTTGTCATTGTCGCAATCGGCTTACAGATTCGTGAAATCGTCAATGCCTATCAAATCGCCTACAAAGAAGAGCTCGTCCCTGATAAAAAAGCCGTCGAGATGAATACGAAGCAGAAGCCGCTGTACGAAATCGGTCGAGCGGAAGGTGAGCAGACACGGATTCAAAAACTGTACGCCTTTGATCAGACGGTTGATGGCAAACTGAAAAATGTGGTGATCGTCGATCGGAAGTATGGTCTGACGAACAAAGCGAGTGATGACTTCTTTACGATTGCACCGGGTAAACCGGCAACCGAACAAGAGAAAAAATCATTCCAACCAATGATTGATCGTCTGGATGGAGAGCAAGTCCAGGCAGAGGTCATTTCGAAACACCAGGTCGTTGCCAGTGAAAACAACAAAAAACGGACGTTAACGCTGTATAAAGTATTTTATAAAGATACCGATCAAAAAGAATATCTGTTCTTTATCGAAAAAGACGGTGGACTGAAGCTTGATCTCTTTAAAAAAGGCTACTCCCGTCTGGCCAATTATTAAACAAAAAGCGATGTTTGCCTGGATGATCAGGCAAACATCGCTTTGCTTTTGTTCATTTCCATTCCAGCAGACCCGTTAAGTCATCATAAATACTGTCCGGATCGAGATTCAGCTCTTCGACGGGCAGACCCGAACGGTTAATCCAGGCCGTCCGGAAACCGAAACTTTTCGCACCGGTGATGTCCCAACCGTTCGATGACATGAACAGCACGTCCTCCCGTTTGAGACCGAGCGTATTGAGCGCATGCATATAGGAAGCGGGTGTCGGTTTATACTGCTTGATGTCATCGACACTGATGATCTGGTCAAACCGTCCGGCGAGACCGGATTGTTCGATCAGGGGATCAAGCATGTCGTGTGAACCGTTCGAGAAGACGGCGATTTGTTTATCACCCATTTGCTGTAAGACATCATCGACTTCCGGATAATGATCGAGCTTCAAATAGACTTCCATCAGGTCTGCAATATTTTCTTCCGTGACGTGGAGCTTCAGTTGCAGTAAGGCGTAACGGAGCGCATCACGTGTCACTTGGCTGAACGGGACGTACTGACCGTTCAACTGACGTAAAAAGGAATATTCGAGCTGTTTTTGACGCCAGGCCTGACTGATGGCTTCCCCGTGTTCCGGATAGAGTTCCTCTGCTTTCACTTTGACGGAATGGACATCAAACAATGTACCGTAGACATCAAAGACCAGTGCTTTAATCGGTTGTGTCATGATAATCACCTTTCTTGAGTTACATGGTATCTCTATGTAGTTCCCGAAAACGGTCTGAGCTGAAACACACATTGCGAAAGCGGCAAAACGCGTAAGACGGATTGAATTCGGGAATTGCATAAAGTAAGAGCGTTTATTGCCAAAGACAGGAGATATGTTATGACACGCCAGCAACAATTCATCAGGATTCTAGTGCTTGTTCTTTTGATCGGCGGACTGATCTGGTTCAGCCGTTCCTATCTCAACCTCAGTCCGACCGACATCAAGGACTGGATCTTATCATTCGGGATGTGGGCGCCGATTCTGTATATCTTCCTCTATACGATTCGTCCATTGATTTTTTTCCCGGCATCCGTCCTGTCGATTACCGGCGGTTTGGCGTTTGGTACCTGGCTTGGAACACTTTACACCGTCATCGGAGCGACACTTGGTGCAGTCGTCGCTTTTTTAGTTGCCCAAAAGCTTGGAAATGGGTTGATCAAGAAAAAGGAACAGGCCGGAAAAATCCATCAGATTCAGCAGCAACTCGAGAAAAATGGATTTATCTATGTCCTGATTTTCCGGCTGTTGCCGATCTTCAACTTCGATTTGATTAGTTATGCCGCTGGACTGTCAAAAGTCCGCTTGTTATCCTTTTTCCTCGCGACGTTGATTGGAATTATCCCCGGGACATTTGCCTATAACTTTTTAGGGAGCAGCATCGTCTCGAAGGATCCGCAACTCATCATCGGAGCAATCATCGTCTTCCTCGTATTGACGATTGTCCCGTGGTACATCCAAAAACGCTGGAAAGCAAAAAAAGACCTCGGCTGACAGCAGCCGGGGTTTTTCGTTTAACTAAATTTAGCGAGAATTCTTCCACCTCTAAGCATCTTAGGGCGGAACCCGGCGTAGGTGGGAGATGAATCGCCTGACTTTGCAAGACTCCAATCGTTCGATAAAATGAGTATAACGAATCAAAAGGAAAGGAGTGATTGCTTTGCTGAAGGCGTATAAGTTTCGACTTTATCCGACGAAACCCCAACAAGAATATTTCATGAAGACGTTCGGTTGTGTCCGTTTCGTCTACAATAAGATGCTCGAAGAGCGAATCCGATTGTATGAAGACTCGAAACTGAACCCTGGCGTAAAGCAAAAGCTCCCAACCCCAGCGAAGTACAAGCCTGAATTCCCTTTCCTCAAAGAAGTCGATAGTCTTTCCCTTGCGAACGCTCAGATGGACTTGAACAGAGCGTACCAAAACTTTTTTCGGGATCAGTCTGTCGGATTTCCGAAATTCAAATCAAAGCATAACGACCGAGCCTCTTACACGACCAACAATCTGAAGGGTAGCATCCGTATCGAAGATGGTAAGGTGAAGCTTCCTAAGATTGGTTTCGTGAAGTTGAAGCAGCACCGTCCGTTCGTTGGCGTCATCAAGTCCGCGACGGTCTCGATGACGAAGACCCGGAAATTCTTCATCTCGATCCTAGTCGATCAGACCGAAGAGCGATGGGTTCCCGCCAAGAATAAAGTAGGAATCGACCTTGGTCTGGAGCACTTCGCCATCCTGACAAACGATGAGTGGGTTTCTGAGAAAGTTGCCAATCCTCGTTTCCTTCGAAAGTCCGAAGAGAAGATCAAGAAGGCACAACGCGCCTTGTCCCGCAAGAAAACCGGGAGTAAAAATCGAGACAAGGCGAGGATGATCCTCGCCAAGAAGCATGAGAAGATTGTAAATCAACGTCAAGATTTTCTTCATAAGCTGTCGAAACGGATCGTTGACGAGAACCAAGT
>NZ_JACSMV010000037.1:0-5959 GCF_018618835.1 Exiguobacterium sp. s145
GGCAAGTCTTTTTCTTTTTTCGCAAAAGGAGTGCAGAACTGTGTACGTTTCCGTCGCACAAGTCTGCACTCCTATTTTGCATTACACAGCACTGTCGGAACAGATTCAGACCGAACTGTACCGACGTTATCAAACCGATTTCTCGGCGACACTCGTGACACCATTGGCGAACTTTTCGACGCGTGATCAGACGGCCTTGATCTTGAACCGCCAAGCATTTGAAGAGATTGCAGAGCAACTTCCGGAAGCAACAGACGTTTTCGCGAATAAACTGACGATCATTGCACCGGAGCAGGCAACACCGCCCAGTAAAGAAGAGCTCGACAATACCCTGCAGTCGTTTGGATTAAGCCCGTTCATCGAACAGCAGTATGAGACGACCCGCTATACGACACCACTCCAACTGACGGCGATTGATCAAAACCTCGTGAACGGCAGCCTGCTCGTCGACGAACCGATGCTGATCGTCTTGAATGATGATGCGAAGACGCGGATGAAACTGAAGCAGCTGTCCTCTGTTTTGTTGAGTGACATCATGTACGACGTCGATCCACCAACGTTTGATCGTTTCGTTGAGGAACAGGCGATGACGGATGAACTGGTCATCCGGACGAATGTCTGGGATAAGTACATCGGTGTCTGGGAAGCAGCCAAACGGTTGATGAACATGAATCTGGTTTTTGCCGCACTGATCATTAGTCTGGAACTGTTGATCATCGTGACTGTCTTGAAACTCGAGTACCAAGTCAACGCGCTTGAGTTATTCGTCAAAAAAGTCATCGGCTACAGCATCTGGCAAAAAAATCGACGGTTAGTCCTCTATACACTTGGTGTTACGTCGTTCAGCACGGTGACCGTGACGCTTGCGGCGTACATCTTTGCAATCGGTCATCCCTTGTGGTTGCTGAGCGGAGGCGGTCTGTTGGTCGTACTCGAAGGAATAGTGTTAGTCGGACTGATTCGTAAGATCGAACGGGCGAACATCCAACGGATCCTAAAGGGGGGAAATGTATGATTCAGATTCAAGGCGTGTCAAAAACATTTGAAGGCAAAAGCTTATTTGAAAATTTGTCGTTACAGATTGAGGCCGGAGATTTCGTCATCTTTTCCGGACCGAGTGGATGCGGGAAAACGACGTTGTTAAATATGGTGGGGGCCTTGGAACCGCTTGATGCGGGGCAGATTCTTATCGATGGACAGGACATCACGAAAAAACGGAATCAACTTGACTATTTCCGGACGAAGATTGGATTTTTATTTCAAAACTTCGCCTTGGTCGACCATAAGACAGTCCGACAAAATCTGGAGATTATCCAAAAGCGCTATCGCGCCGGCCAAACGATTGAAGAGGTCTTGTCAGCCGTCGGTCTTGAAGAGAAGATCGATAAAAAAGTCTATATGCTGTCCGGGGGCGAACAACAGCGGGTCGCACTGGCCCGACTGATGCTGAAGAAATGTGACATCATTCTCGCCGATGAACCAACCGGCTCACTCGATCAAGCGAATGCCGAACGGGTCATGACGATTTTGCAGGAGTTGAATGCAAGCGGCAAGACCGTCATTCTCGTCACGCACGATGAAGCAATCAAAAAACAGGGGAACAGGTTGGTGGAACTCGGATGAGGCGAAAGAAAAAAAGCTGCGCAGTGAGTTTGATTCAATGACCGGCTTCCTGTTGCTGAATCTTGTTTGATACGGAGTGACGTTCAGTTTAAACCATTTTTAACAGCCGCTTCAGAGCACGTTGGTCGTCTTGCGGCCCAATGGAAGACATCAGGTATTCCTGTTTAATTGAATCGTGAACTGCTTCCTGATGAGGGGAGCAGTTTTTTTATTATCTGTCTGATTTTCTATTTATGAAAAAAGTAAATAATCCCTTTTAATGGTATTTTTATAGAATAGAATAGTGCGAGGGGGATAAAAAATGAAATGGCAACAATGGTTAAGCGGACTCGTTTTGGTGACCGGCAGTTTGGTCTGGTTTGAGACTGTGAGCGCAGAAGAAGCGAATGTACCAGAAGAGCGGGTTATGGTTCAGGTGAAAGGGCAAAACGTGACACAGACTTCAAAAGAAGTACTGGTCAAAAAGATGAGTGCTGCTTCAACAATATATACAGTGGACGTGCCAAGCGGGAAAACGATGAAGGAGTACATCAGGGAGTTGAAAGCACAACCTGAAGTCGTCAGAGTCGAACCCGATTATCGTTTAACACACTTCTATACACCCAATGATTCGGATTTAGATCTTCAATCCCATCATCAAAACATTGAGACGGAAAAAGCCTGGAATAAAACAAAAGGTGCAGCAGACGTTATCGTTGCTGTGATTGACGACGGAATTGATTTGTACCATGAGGATTTGGAAAGTAATATTGTCAACCCGTATGATATCGTCAGCGGCTCGGATGAAATTATTCCTTTAGGTGAACATGGAACACATGTCGCGGGAATCATTGCCGGGGAAATGGACAACTACAGCGGGGGATCCGGTATTGCTCCAAAAACAAAAATCATGCCGCTTAATGTATTCGAGGAGGATGGTGCCTATGCATCCGATGTCATCGAAGCGATTTACCATGCGGTCGACAACGACGCGGATATCATCAATATGAGTCTGGGGAGTTATAACTACAGCTGGTTTTACCAAGAAGCCATTGATTACGCACACGCGGCCGGACTGGTGATTGTTGCAGCAGCAGGTAATGAAGATACGGATGAACCGGGTTATCCGGCATCTTATGAACATGTCGTCTCGGTGGCTTCCACAACACCGGAGGATTATCCGTCCAGTTTCTCTAATTACGGGCCGACAATCGATGTATCGGCTCCGGGGAGTTATATTTACTCTACCTTGCCAAACGATACATATGGTAAGATGAGCGGAACGTCGATGGCTTCACCCGTCGTCGCAGGGATTGCAGCTTTAATTAAAGCGAACGAGCCGAATCTGACAGGCGATCAAATCGTTAAGCGTCTGATTGAAACAGCAGATGATCTTGGGGAAAAAGGAAAAGACGATTACTACGGCTATGGTCGTGTCAATGCTGCGAAAGCCGTAAACACGGTGACATACGGACCACTTGTCGTCGATACTTTTACCGACCAATCGACGCAAGTCACAGGACAGCTTCCTTACGATATTCCGGACGGGACAATCCGTGTTTATAACGCGTCGAATCAAGTCATCGGGCAACTGAAAAAAAGTCAAAAAGGGAAATTTACGATTCCTGTTCCGAAACAACTGGGTGGATCGACTTTATCTGTATCCATCGAAGATAACCAAAAAAATAAAAGTACAGTGAAGACGTTCAAAGTCATCGATAAAACAGCCCCGGTCGCACCAAAGGTTGCTGTATTTACCGATGCGATGACGGCACTGACGGGTACGGCTGAGAACAAGAGTACCGTCATCGTCATGAACGGCAGCAAAAAAGTAGGACAAGCAACAAGCAGTTCGGGAAAATTCTCGGTCAAAGTAGCCAAACAAAAAGCGGGAACGTCATTAGCGGTTTACACACTGGATACTGCACAAAATAAAAGTGCTGTGACGACCGTCAAAGTCATCGATAAAACAGCTCCACCCGCGCCGACAGCCGGTCCTGTGACGACGAAGACAACGTCATTAAGCGGGAAAACGGAAGCGAAGGCAGCTGTTTATCTCTATAAAGGAAAAACGAAAGTCGTCAGTACGATGGCAGATGCGAAGGGTGTATATAAGCTCGCCTTCAAAGTTCAGCCAAGCGGAACGAAATTGTCACTATATGCTGTTGACGGAGCAAAAAATAAAAGTGCAACAAGATCAATTACGGTCAGTGTCTTTAAAAAAAGTAACGCGACCTACTTAAAAGAACATTATACAGCGGCGAAAAAAGGTACATTATATAAAGCGGAAGCCAAGTTATATGATCGAATGAAGATTACAGGGAAAAATGCGATTTACGGAGTCGACAGTACGGGGTGCTGTGTGTTCGGAAAGGTCAAAAATGATTTCGTATACGGTACGATTGGTTACGATGCCAAATATCCGAATCATGTCGGTGATATCATGACGATACCATCTTTTGATGATCGTAAAATCAAGTGGACAGAGTTTACAAGTACGCTTGGAAAACCGAAAGTACACCGTAAAACAAAAGCAAACGAATGGAATAAGATGATTTATATGGTAAACGGTCAAGTGACGATACGCTATGATCTTGCGGGAACAGTGGAGTACAAGCCGACTGCCAAAACAACTTTTTGGGCAGACTATGATTACAACGGGTATGTAAGAGCATTCGGAATCCGGTATTTTTAAGGAATAAAAGATCCTATCTAGACCAGGAGTTAAAACTCTTAAGGTAAAGATAGGATTTTTTTATGAATTGTGCTCATACATACCCCTATAGACTGATACCTATCATGCATGGATTAAACTAAAATACTCATATAGATGTTAAAATAAACCTTTTGAAATTTATTTATTGTAATATAATAGAAAAATACAAATGGTGGAATTATCATTAAAGATGCTCAGCGCATATATCACAAAGGGAGAAATCATATGATTTTAATAATTACTGATGCATTTGATAGTCATGCTGAAAGAGTCATTTCAAACATTGAAGCAGAAGGTATTCCCTTTTTTCGATTCAATTTAGATGTCGAAGCTTTAAAAACCACGACGATTTCAATTTTTGAAGAAACTTGTATAATTCGTCAAAACGACAGCGTTATTTCTATGGATGACATCAGCGTAGTATGGGTTAGACGAGCATTTGTTGAACTTACCCTTGAAGAAATGAAGAACCAGTCGACCGGGTTCAAAATTTGGAAAAACGAATGGAATAAAACGTTGAACGGATTATACCTGCGTTTAAAGAAAAAGACATGGTTGAACGAGTTGAATCAAGCATTTAAAGGAGAAAATAAATATTCTCAATTAGCTATTGCGAAAAAAATCGGATTTAACATACCAAAAACTATCGTTTCAAATGATAAAAAGGCACTCGTTGAATTCTCTAGAAATTACGATAAAGTAGTGTTTAAATTAATGACTCAAGATTTTTATCCAGATCTTCAAGGTGGATATCAAGGGTTATACGTCAATACTGTAAATAAACAGCAACTCGCTGAATTCAGCGAAATAGGTGAAAACCCAATTGTTTTACAAGAATTTATAAAAAAACAATATGAGGTTCGCTACACTGTCGTTGCGGAAAAACATTTTGTATGTAAAATTGATTCTCAAGCTTCCGAAAAAACATCAATTGATTGGCGAAGATATGATATTCCGAATACTCCTCATTTTGAAATAACACCACCTAAAGAAATAGTGAAGAAAGTTCAAGAATTCATGAGAGTGCTGGATTTAAACTATGGAGCGTTTGATTTTGTAGTGACTCAAGAAAATGAATGGTACTTTCTTGAGATCAACTGTTTTGGTCAATGGCTTTGGATTGAAGATCTGACTGGAATGAACATTTCTGCCGAGATAAGCAATTGGTTAATAGGAAAATATACAGAAAAGGAGGTGAAATCAATTGAAAGTATTCGCACTTAAATTTTTAGAAACTCCATCTGATGATGGGAAAATCAAACATGAGCAATGGACTTGGACTCCTCAAAATAGTGAGGCGATCAATATCTATGCCTCGGGAAGCTCTACATCTTCTCGTCAATCTACTTATGCAGCTGAAAAAGATGATCGGTCGGATAGTGATCGTCCAAACGAAGGTATGTACATCGCCTAAGATCACTAGAGTAGTGATTGAAAATGGATGACATGCATGATTGCGATTAAGTAAACATATTACTATCATCTGATTTGCAACGTACTGAAGGGTAAACTCCACTTCAGTACGTTTCATACGAAAAGAAGCACTCGCACCTTGATATGCTCCCCAAAAAGTAGACAGTTGAAATAACAAAAACTGTCTACTTTGAAGGGAGCTTTTTCTATGGCTACATCTAGATTTTC
>NZ_JACSMV010000038.1:0-5441 GCF_018618835.1 Exiguobacterium sp. s145
AAAAATTTAGATGTGGCCATAGAAAAAGCTCCCTTCAAAAGTAGACTGTTTTGTTATTTCAACTGTCTACTTTTGTGGGAGCATATCACAGTCAAAAAGGAATGGTCTTTTTCGTATGGAAGAATCTCGATTAAACTAGGTTTTATTTTACTAGAAAAAGGTTATGTAAAGGATAGAAGAGTTTTTCATAGCATCGTATTCACTAGCAAAAACGCATAAAGGGGAGAAAGACAGTCATGTATACATTTCGGAAGTTAACGAAAGAAGATGCAGAACAGTATTGGAGTCTTCGACTGGAAGGATTAAAAAATCATCCAGATGCGTTTGGTCATTCGTTTGATGATGAGCAGCAAACACCGATTCAAGATGTTCAAGAAGGGCTCGAAGGCGATCCGGATTCGGATGAAATATGGCTCGGAATATTTGACGGTGAAAAGTTATTCGGATTTGGTCAGGTCAAACCGTACGAATTATCACGGGAGTCGCATAAAGCGATGATCTCCGGCGTATATGTTTCACCGGATTATCGTGGCGGGACGGGCCGTGCTCTGATGGAAGCTTTGATTGAAGAAGCAAAACAACTTCCTGATGTCGAACAAGTCATTTTGGCAGTACTTTCCGGTAACGAGGCAGCGCAAAGTCTGTATGAGTCACTTGGATTTGAAGTATACGCGGAAGATCCGGATTCCGTTAAATTGGAAGATGGGACGTACCGGGATGATATTTGGATGAAGAAATACGTCTGATGGCTGGACGGATTAGAGTCTATGCGTAGACGTATGAAAAGTCGTAGAGTCAATGTACATTGACTCTACGACTTTTTTTATTAAGAAGAAAGGTGATCGAAGCGGTGAATGAGTACCCGCCCGTTCCATCTTTTGGTATCATGTAAAGGGAAAAAACATTTAAAAAAGGAGTGAAACACATGCAGGCAGTTGTTCAGACGATTCGTGATTTAGTGGAGATTCCTAGTCCGACCGGATTCACCGCTCACGCACTTACATATGTAGAAAACCGGTTCAAAGAAGAAGGTATTTCATATAAAAAATTAGAAAAAGGGGCATTGCTTGCGATGTTGCCGGGCGAGTCGGCGCGAATCCGGCTGTTAACGGCGCATGTCGATACGCTAGGAGCAATGGTAAAAGAAATCTTACCGACCGGGCGCCTCAGTCTTTCGCAGCTCGGCGGCTATGCCTGGACAGCAATTGAGGGGGAAAACTGTTTAGTTCACAAGATGGACGGACAGACGGTTTCCGGAACGATCGTCTTCCATCATTCAAGCGTCCACACGTCACGTGTGACAAATACGGAAGAGCGGAGCGCGACGAATATCGAGGTCCGTCTTGACATCCGTTCGACGACGGCAGAAGAAACGCGGGTTTCCGGAATTGAAGTAGGGGATATCGTGACGTTCGATCCGCGATTCGTCCATACGGAGACAGGATTCGTCAAATCACGTCATCTTGATGACAAAGCGTCCGTCGCTTTATTACTGGAGCTCGTCAAAAAATGGAAAACCCTGACGCTGCCACATCCTGTCCATATTCTGATTTCGAACTATGAAGAAGTTGGATTTGGAGGTAATGCCGGTTTTTCTGAAGATGTCGCCGAATATATCGCAGTCGATATGGGAGCACTCGGAGAAGGACAACATTCGGATGAGTACACGGTTTCGATTTGTGCAAAAGATGGTTCAGGTCCGTACGATCTTGCCTTACGTCACCAGTTCACACGTTTAGCGCAACAGCATTCGATTCCGTACAAAGTGGATATCTATCCGTATTACAGCTCGGATGCTTCAGCAGCGGTTCATGCCGGACATGATGTCCGACACGGTTTACTCGGTCCTGGAATTGAATCGAGTCATTCTTATGAGCGGACACATGAAACGTCACTTCAAGCGACCTACGATTTACTGGACGCATTTGTAAAGGAGCCGATGAACGATGAAAACACTTTATGACGTCCAGCAATTGCTCAAATCATACGGGACAATCGTTTATCTCGGTGACCGGGAATCGGACATTGCGATGATGATGCTGGAACTCGATGAGCTGGAGCAGGCGGGTGTACTGGAGAAAAAACAATATGATTCTGCAAAAGTGATTTTGGCATACGAGTTGCAACAATCGAGAAAATCATGAAAATATTGTGCAACCCTTTGCACAGGTGAATGAATCAGCTAAAATAAAAGGGAAGAATCTTTTATCATAAGGGAGTTATGACGATGAAGTGGTTACTGGGTGTAGATATCGGCGGAACGACGGTCAAGATGGCGATTTTAGACTTACAAGGAATTATCGTGGAAAAATGGGAAATCGAAACGGTTATCTTAAATGATGGGGAACAAATTCCGGGAGACATCGCCCATTCTTTCTTTGAAAAATGCCAGCAAAGCAATAAACGCGTTGAAGATTTTGTTGGAGCCGGAATCGGGGCACCGGGATTCATCGACTTTAACACGGGTGTCGTCGAAAAAGCGGTCAATATCGGTTGGAACAATTTCGAACTCGTCGGAGAATTCGAGCGTTTAACCGGATTACCGGCAGTGATCGAGAATGACGCGAACGCAGCAGCAATCGGTGAGATGTGGAAAGGGGCCGGAAGCGGAGCGACAGAACTGCTTGCCGTTACACTCGGAACCGGGGTCGGAGGCGGATTGATCACAAACGGTCAAATCGTTCACGGTACAGTCGGTATGGCCGGTGAAATCGGTCATATCACAATGTTGCCGGAAGGTGGTGTCATGTGTGGTTGCGGTCGTAAAGGGTGTTTGGAAACGATTGCTTCCGCAACAGGTGTCGCCCGGCTTGGTCTTGAAAAACGAAAAGGACAGGTCACTTCTTTGAACGACATCAAAGCGGTTACGGCAAAAGATGTGTTTGAAGCGTATTCGCAAGGGGATACGGTAGCGAACGAGGTCGTGGAAGAAGTAACGTTCCACCTTGGACTCGCCATTTCGAATTTAGCCAACAGCTTTAATCCTGAAATCATCGTCATTGGCGGCGGCGTTTCAAAAGCAGGCGAGGCGCTGATGGCTCCATTACAAGAGACATTTAAGCGATTTGCTTTGCCGCGGGTCTTCGGATCAACGACCTTCAAAATCGCTGAACTGGGTAATGACGCCGGTGTCATCGGCTGTGCTTGGTTGGCGAAACAAATGTTTCTGAAAAAATAA
Source organism: Exiguobacterium sp. s145 (assembly GCF_018618835.1). Taxonomy (NCBI): domain Bacteria; kingdom Bacillati; phylum Bacillota; class Bacilli; order Caryophanales; genus Exiguobacterium; species Exiguobacterium sp. s145. The sequence continues at coordinate 3,179 of NZ_JACSMV010000038.1, forward strand.
TAAGTAAATGTTTTAAAAAAGATTCGATATTTTGAATCTTTTTTTTATTTACAAACGTAATAAAAGTATGTGAATGTAAAGTATCGACCGGATTCCGGTTGCATTTTTGTAAAAGTAAGCGTAAAATTTTCACGTGATACGGGTATAAATAGATTAAGACATGTAAGACGTGTAAAAGTTCAATCAAAAAGGACACACGTATATTAGGAGGCAGGTTTTTATGCAGCAAGACTCAAGCATCTGGTCGCGTATGCGGCTAAAGCTGGGTCAAGGTGTACGCAGTACGTATAAGGAGCACAAGCTCTTTTGGATTGCGACACTTCTGATTTGGTTAAAAACATATTTGGCGTATACGCTCTTTTTTAATGTGCCGGTCACCAATTCGGCCCAGGCATTCATCTTACTGATCAATCCAATCAGTTCGGCACTGTTTATGTTTGGATTCAGTTTCTTCTTCCGCGGAAACGTTCAAAAATGGTTCATCTACGGAACTCTTGTCGTTGCGACACTTGTTCTGTATGCGGATATCATTTTCTTCCGTTTCTTCAATGACTATTTGACATTACCGGTTCTGTTCCAGACATCGAACGCAGAGACAGTATCCGCTTCACTAACTTCATTATTGTCATGGGCAGATTTGCTGATTGTCGGTGACTTGTTGATTCTTCCATTCTTCCTTCGAAAAATGGATATGTCGAAAAATATTGCATCACGCGGACGTGCGATTCTCGCTTTCGTCGCAGCAACAGCCGTTTTCCTTGGGAACCTGGCACTTGCTGAAACAGAACGGCCGGAACTATTGACACGTGCGTTTGACCGCGAGCTTCTCGTTAAAAATATCGGGACGTTTAACTTCCATATGTACGATGCGCTGATCCAGTCAAAAACGTCAGCACAAAAAGCAATGGCGGACAGCTCGGAGCTCTCTGAAGTGCAAGGGTTTGTAGATTCTAAGTACGCTGAACCGAACCCGGCGATGTTTGGGAAGTATAAAGGGAAAAACGTCATCGTGATTTCATTTGAGTCAGCTCAATCGTTTGCTGTCGGCTTAAAAGCACCGAATGGGCAGGAAGTCACACCTAACCTCAATAAACTGATCAAAGACTCGCACTATTGGGATAATTTCTATCACAATACTGGACAAGGAAAAACATCGGACGCCGAGTTTATCTTGGAAAACTCGATTTATCCACTCGGTCGTGGATCCGCATTCTTTACAAATGGAGAAAATGAATTCCGCGCCACACCTGAGATGTTAAAAGAAGACGGTTATTATTCAGCTGTTTTCCATGCAAACAACAAGTCATTCTGGAACCGTGATATTGTTTACAACAGTTTCGGAGTGGACCGTTTCTTCTCGGAAACAGATTACGATTTAGGTAATCCGGAAGATTTAACAGAGTGGGGCTTACTGGACGATAAGTTCTTTGAGCAATCGTTACCGATGCTGAAAGATCTTCCGCGCCCGTTCTACTCGAAGTTCATCACGTTGACGAATCATTATCCGTTTGAAATGCCCAAACCGGAAGATGAACTCGTACCGCCGCTTGAAACGAGTTCGACGACATTAAATCATTATGTTCAAGCACTCGCTTATCAAGACATGGCGCTCGGTAAGTTCATCGAAGGATTAAAGAAAGACGGCACTTGGGATGATACGATTTTCATGGTATACGGTGATCATTACGGAATCTCGACGAATCACAATGCTGCGATGGCGGAATTGTTGAAAAAAGACGAGTTAACACCGTATGATGTTGCTCAATTACAACGTGTACCGTTCTTGATCCACTTACCTGGACAAGACAAAGGTGTCAAACACGATGAGGTCGCAAGTCAAATTGATATCAAGCCGACGTTGTTAAATCTGCTCGGTTACGATTTCAAAGATGAAGTATTGTTCGGAACGGATCTGTTCTCGAAAGAACATAAAGATTATGCGTTGTTCCGGGACGGTTCTGTCGTAACGGATAAGACAGTCTACACGCAAGAGACATGTTATGACCGTAAGACCGGTGAAGAAGTCACAGACGAGAAAGACGGCGCTATCTGTAAAGAGTCCGTCAAACAGTCTGAGAAAGAACTCGGTTTATCGGATAAAGTCATCTATGGTGATCTGTTACGTTTCCTTCAAACTTCTAAATAATTCAAAAGACGGGGACGATGTGTAATCGTTTGGGCTAACCTAAAATTTTGAGACAATATAAAACACCTTCGGAGTGGTACACTTTTAAAAAGTACTAATATCGGAGGTGTTTTTGCA
>NZ_JACSMV010000039.1:0-3045 GCF_018618835.1 Exiguobacterium sp. s145
GGCTCGCGCCCTCAAAACTGAAGTCATCAACAATGCATCTGCTAGAACAAGGCCTCGACCGATTAGTATCACTCAGCTCCGCATGTCACCATGCTTCCACCCGTGACCTATCTACCTCATCGTCTCTGAGGGGTCTTTCTTGATTACTCAAAGGGAAATCTCATCTTGGAGGGGGCTTCATGCTTAGATGCTTTCAGCATTTATCCCGTCCGCACGTAGCTACCCAGCGATGCTCCTGGCGGAACAACTGGTACACCAGCGGTGCGTCCATCCCGGTCCTCTCGTACTAAGGACAGCTCTCCTCAAATTTCCTGCGCCCACGACGGATAGGGACCGAACTGTCTCACGACGTTCTGAACCCAGCTCGCGTACCGCTTTAATGGGCGAACAGCCCAACCCTTGGGACCTACTCCAGCCCCAGGATGCGATGAGCCGACATCGAGGTGCCAAACCTCCCCGTCGATGTGGACTCTTGGGGGAGATCAGCCTGTTATCCCCAGGGTAGCTTTTATCCGTTGAGCGATGGCCCTTCCATGCGGAACCACCGGATCACTAAGCCCGACTTTCGTCCCTGCTCGACTTGTAGGTCTCGCAGTCAAGCTCCCTTCTGCCTTTGCGCTCTACGAATGATTTCCAACCATTCTGAGGGAACCTTTGGGCGCCTCCGTTACTGTTTAGGAGGCGACCGCCCCAGTCAAACTACCCGCCTGACACGGTCCTCCAGCCGGATGACGGCTGCGAGTTAGAGACTCTATGCATGAAGGGCGGTATCCCAAGGGTGACTCCTCCGAAGCTGGCGCTCCGGTCTCGACGTCTCCCGCCTATCCTGTACATCATGCACAAAGCCTCAATATCAGGCTGTAGTAAAGCTCCATGGGGTCTTTCCGTCCTGTCGCGGGTAACCTGCATCTTCACAGGTACTATGATTTCACCGGGTCTCTCGTTGAGACAGTGCCCAAATCGTTACGCCTTTCGTGCGGGTCGGAACTTACCCGACAAGGAATTTCGCTACCTTAGGACCGTTATAGTTACGGCCGCCGTTTACTGGGGCTTCGGTTCAAAGCTTCGCTTGCGCTAACCCATCCCCTTAACCTTCCAGCACCGGGCAGGCGTCAGCCCCTATACGTCATCTTGCGATTTAGCAGAGACCTGTGTTTTTGCTAAACAGTCGTTTGGGCCTATTCACTGCGGCTCTACTCATGTAGAGCGTCCCTTCTCCCGAAGTTACGGGACCATTTTGCCGAGTTCCTTAACGAGAGTTATCCCGCGCGTCTTAGAATTCTCATCCCGCCTACCTGTGTCGGTTTACGGTACTGGCACCTTCCACCTCACTAGAGGCTTTTCTTGGCAGTGTGAAATCGTGACCTTCGTCCCTACGGGACTCCGCATCGTTCCTCGACTTTGATGCCTGACGGATTTGCCAATCAGACGGTCTCGAAACTTACACATGCACTTCCATCCGCATGCGTCACTATCCTCCTGCGTCCCCCCATTGTTCAAACGGTGGATCGGTGGTACAGGAATATCAACCTGTTATCCATCGCCTACGCCTTTCGGCCTCGGCTTAGGTCCAGACTAACCCTGAGCGGACGAGCCTTCCTCAGGAAACCTTGGGCTTTCGACGGAGGGGATTCTCACCCCTCTTTTCGCTACTCACACCGGCATTCTCACTTCCAAACGCTCCACTGCTCCTTCCGGTACAGCTTCACAGCGGTTTGGAACGCTCCCCTACCATTCCTTACGGAATCCGCAGCTTCGGTGGTATGTTTAGCCCCGTTACATTTTCGGCGCGGCGCCACTCGACTAGTGAGCTATTACGCACTCTTTGAATGGTGGCTGCTTCTAAGCCAACATCCTAGCTGTCTAGGCAGCGCCACATCCTTTTCCACTTAACATACACTTTGGGACCTTAGCTGGCGGTCTGGGCTGTTTCCCTCTTGACTACGGATCTTATCACTCGCAGTCTGACTCCCGAGTATAAGTTGCCGGCATTCGGAGTTTAACTGAATTCGGTAACCCTGTGGGGGCCCCTAGTCCAATCAGTGCTCTACCTCCGGAACTCTCAACCTCGAGGCTAGCCCTAAAGCTATTTCGGGGAGAACCAGCTATCTCCAGGTTCGATTGGCATTTCACCGCTACCCACACCTCATCCCCGCACTTTTCAACGTGCGTGGGTTCGGACCTCCAGTCAGTGTTACCTGACCTTCATCCTGGACATGGGTAGATCACCTGGTTTCGGGTCTACGACAACGCACTATGGCGCCCTATTCAGACTCGCTTTCGCTACGGCTCCGCCTCATCAGCTTAACCTCGCGCGCTATCGTAACTCGCCGGTTCATTCTACAAAAGGCACGCCATCACCCATTAACGGGCTCTGACTACTTGTAGGCATACGGTTTCAGGATCTATTTCACTCCCCTTCCGGGGTGCTTTTCACCTTTCCCTCACGGTACTGGTTCACTATCGGTCACTAGGGAGTATTTAGCCTTGGGAGATGGTCCTCCCGGATTCCGACGGGGTTTCACGTGTCCCGCCGTACTCAGGATCCACTCTGGAGGGAAAACAGTTTCAGCTACAGGGCTGTCACCTTCTTCGGCCGGCCTTTCCAGGTCGTTCACCTACTGTCTTCCTTTTTGACTCCGTATAGAGTGTCCTACAACCCCGGAGAGCATGCTCTCCGGTTTGGGCTGTTCCCGTTTCGCTCGCCGCTACTCAGGGAATCGCATTTGCTTTCTCTTCCTCCGGGTACTTAGATGTTTCAGTTCCCCGGGTCTGCCTCACGCTACACTATGTATTCATGTAACATGTCCCATCCCATTACGGATGGTGGGTTCCCCCATTCGGAAATCCTCGGATCAAAGCATACTTACTGCTCCCCGAAGCATATCGCTGTTCGTCGCGTCCTTCATCGGCTCCTAGTGCCAAGGCATCCACCGTACGCCCTTCATACCTTGATCTAGCATTTTGGTATTCTAAGAACACACGTCTAATGACATGGTTATAAAAAGTTTGATGTCTTGTTGATGTCTTCAGTTTTCAAGGTGC
>NZ_JACSMV010000040.1:0-2369 GCF_018618835.1 Exiguobacterium sp. s145
CTGTGTAATGCAAAATAGGAGTGCAGACTTGTGCGACGGAAACGTACACAGTTCTGCACTCCTTTTGCGAAAAAAGAAAAAGACTTGCCAGCACCCACAAATTCATCCTAACGTTTAAGTTGCGAAACAAGAACGTTAAGGAGATGAAAGGAATGCTAACAATGTCTGAAATCAATTGTATCAAATTTTTAAGGAACCATAAATCCTATTCCATCAATAAGATTGCGAAAGATCTTAATCTGAACTGGCGAACTGCTAAAAAATATGCCGATGAGTCTTTTCTACCAAAAGAAAGTCCTTCTTCAAAGCGTGGCATGATGTATGGCACCCGTTGGGGCGAAATGATCGAGGACTGGCTACAGGAAGATGCGATGATGAAAAAGAAACAACGACGAACCAATAAAAAACTATATGAGACATTATGTACATATGGATTTGAAGGGTCCTACCGGACCGTCTGTCAATTTATCAAAGAATGGCGCCTAGGTCGCGATGTAGAAAACGATAGTCGATTCGAGCGGTTGGAGCACCCGCCCGGAGAAGCACAGGTAGACTTTGGCGTCATGGAAGTCGTGAAGGACAGTCATGCGGTCGATGTGCATTGCTTGATCCTATCCATGCCGTATAGCAATCGAACAGCTGCGGTTGCATTACCAGCAGAGAACCAAGAATGTTTCCTGACCGGATTGAAGAGACTGTTCAAAGAAATCGGAGGCGTGCCGCAACAATTACGGATCGATAATCTCCCAGCAGCCGTCGCTAAAGCACGGACAACAAAGGAAGATGCCATTTATACGGACGCTTTTCAGCAATTCGTAACGCACTATGGTTTCCAAGTTCAAAGCTGTAATCCATACAGTGGGAATGAGAAAGGAAGCGTCGAAAACAAGGTCGGATATGTCCGTTACAACTTCCTGGTTCCTTCTCCCGTCATGAATGACTTCGAATCATTGAACAGACGCCTCGCATCATCCCTCAGGGATGACATGGAACGTATACATTATGAAAAGAAAGTACGTATCAAGGATCTCGTTGTGGAAGAGAAAAAGCATCTCCTTCGACTGCCTGAAGAAGACTTTCCGGTGTTCAAGGAGGAACTGTTGAAGGTAAACAAATATGGAGAAGTGACCATCGATCAAACAAAGATTCTCGTTCCATCTGGTTCTCGACATGGACAAGTGAGAGCAATCCTAAAATGGGACGATATGAAAATCATTTCTCGTCATGGAGAAATCCTGTACGAAGAAAAGCGACCTTATATGATGACGAAACGGGCGTTACCTTGGGAAAGCATTCTCAACGAATGGTACAAAAAGCCGCGTAGTTATGGTCATTCACGCCACGCAGAGTACCTCCCTGGACGAATTCGAGAGTATCTGAACATTCAGAATCTGATGATACGGAGAGAAAGACTGGGATGGCTACGATCTAGATTAGTCCTGCATTCAATCACTGAAATCGATGAACGATTGTATGAGCTACTGAGCCAGAGCGATGCCTATTCTGACATCGAAGAGCATCCATACGATGTCGACTGGAGTAAGTATGACAGTTTGAATCGACCATGGCAGAGTGAGGTGCAGCCGTGAATCTAAAAGAGATGTGCAAATCCCTTCGGCTCGCTTACGTCGCTGAAATTTACGAATCGATTCCGATGGAATCGTCCGAGACGTTTCTCACGACACTTTTTGAAATGGAGATGAGACTTCGTGAAGAAGCAAAGGCAGAGAGGCTCATAAAAAAAGCAAAATTCATCAACAATAAATCACTTGAAGACTATCGCTGGCATGACAACATCTACTTTCCTCGTCATCTCAAGAAAGAAGAATTGATGTCGCTCTCTTTCATCGATCATCAGCAAAACGTAGTGCTCACAGGTGCCCCCGGCACTGGTAAGACACATCTTGCGATTGGTTTAGGACGGGAAGCTTGCCGTAAAGGAAAAGAAGTACGTTTCTTTCGTGTTTCGGAGCTCGTAGAGCAACTCACCAAAGCATGGCGTGATGGGAAGCTGAGTAGCTTCCATACACGCCTCGATTCTGCGGATCTTATCGTCTTGGATGAAATGGGCTATCTTCCATTATCCAAAGAGTCAGCAGAGCTCCTGTTCCATCTCATTACAGACTGGTACGAAAAGAAAAGTATCATTATCACATCGAATCTAGAATTCAGTCAATGGAATCGTGTTTTCGCAGATCCTAGATTAACATCAGCACTCGTTGATCGTGTGATTCATCATGCGCACATTCTGACCTTCACGGGTGACAGTTATCGTGTCACACAGGCATTATCAAGAAATTAAATATTTAGTGGCAAAGTTCTGTACTTTTTTCTGCAATTCACTGCACAAACCTATTGCAAAATACAAG